>JAISNX010000142.1 GCA_031276015.1 Azoarcus sp. | reverse complement strand
GCTGACGTTTCCACGCTGGCGCGGCAGACAGTCTTCGATCTGGTGGTATTGCGCTTCGGTAATTTCCATTTCCGAAGCATACTCGATTTTTTGAATCTTTAGTGTTAACACGCCCTAGTGAAACGATTAGGTGGACTGGAAGGGTGAAACTTTAGCAAGCGCGCTTCTTGGAGAAACAAGGCGATCAAGAAGTATCAGGCACGCCCGAAACCGTCATTGCGGGGTGCGAAGGCTGTGGCAATTCAGAAAAAGCATTGGAAACGTGACGATACCCGAGCACCCCAAGTCGGGCAGACAGCCTGTCCGGACAAGCTCGCACGGCGGAGCGGGCAGAAAAAAGCTGCCCCGCCGATTGAATTCACGCCGCCGTCGTCGTCCGACGCGACTAGCCGCCGATGTAGGACATTTCGATCTTCCCGACGGGGTTCCACGTCATGGCTTGGCGCATCTGCGAGTAGCGGTCACCGCGCTCGTGCCAGACATCGGCGATGTGTTGGCGCAGTGCGCCATCGTCGCAGCGGGCGCGCAGCATGTCGCGCAGGTCGGTGCCTTCGCCCGCGAAAAGACAGGTGTAGAGTTTGCCGTCGGTGGAAAGGCGCAGGCGGCCACATTCGTGGCAGAACGCTTGCGATACCGAGGCGATGACGCCAATTTCGCCGCCGCCGTCCGCGAATTCCCAACGCTTGGCGACTTCGCCCGGACACAGGGGGCCGAGGGGCCGTAACGGATATTCGGCGGTGATTCTCGCCAGGATTTCGCGCGCGGTGACGACGTCGGCAAGCCGCCAGCCGTTGCTCAAGCCCACATCCATGAATTCGATGAAGCGGAGGATGATGCCGGTATGACGGAAGTGGTGGACGAGCGGCAGGATTTCGTCCTCGTTGACGCCGCGTTTGACGACGGCATTGACCTTGACCGGCGTCAGCCCCGTTGCCTGGGCGGCGGCGATGCCTTCGAGTACGGCACCGATCGGCGCGTTGCGGCTACCGCACATGCGGCGGAAAGTCGTTTCGTCCAGGGCGTCCAGGCTGATGTTGAGGCGGCCAAGCCCGGCGTTTTTCAGGTCGCGCGCTTTTTTCGCCAGCAGGGTGGCGTTGCTCGTCATGGCGAGTTCGATGGGTTTGCCGTCCTCGCCACAGAGCGGGGCCAGCATTTCGACCAGCCGTTCGATGCCGTGCCGCAGCAGCGGTTCGCCGCCGGAGAGGCGGATTTTGCGCACGCCCAGGGCGATGCCCTGGCGGGCGATGCGGACGATTTCCTCGAAACTCAGAAGCTCGGCATGGCGCAGGAAGATGAATTTCCGCCCGAAGATTTCCCGCGGCATGCAGTAGGTGCAGCGCAGGTTGCAGCGATCCGTTACCGAGATGCGCAGGTCGCGCAGGGGACGATGCAATTTGTCCGTACAGGACGGGCCGTGCGCGGACAGGTTTTCAGGCCACGATGGCGAGGCGTCTGTCGTTGTTTTCATCAATGACCGTGTTTTCCAGCGCGCGCTGGATGTCGTTCTGCAAATCTGCCAGTTCTCCGGTCAGCGCGAGGATGGAGGCTTCGGTCTGTTTGAGTTCTTCGACCCGGTTTTCCAGGGTGTCGGTGGCCTGGTGGATGCGCCGGGCGCTTTCGAGGCGGCGCTTGAGTTGCAATTGGTATTCCCGCACTTGTATTTCGAGCGGGGCCATGATGACCCGCAGCCATTGTTCGACATCCCGGTTGGTGGCCTCGAAGATGTGACGCACTTGCACGGCCACGGTCTCGAAGAATTTTTTCATGAGCACATGTTTTTCGGTCGTCATCAGCATCAGCGTGGTGTTGAGCTGGCGGTTGCAGGTGTCTTCCAGACGGTTCAGGGCGGCTTCGCAAGTGCGGGTCGAGAATCTTTCGGGGGCGGTGAGTTTGAGGCCGTGTTCGACACTGAAGCGTTTGTACATGATGTCGAGCATCCGGTAGATTTCGGCGATGTCGGTTTCGGCTTTGCCGATGTTGGCGCGCATGCGGGCGAAGAAGTCCGTCATGGCTTCGCGCAGGCCCAGCGAGAGGCGCGATTCGAGCATGGCGTCGCGGGTTTTGCGGGTTTCGGTGCGCAGGGTGTCTATGCCGAGGTGCGCGAGTAGTTGGTTGGAGAGGCCGGTAAAGACCGAGCGGACGGCATAGTATTTTTTCAGCCCTTGCTCGAATTCGTCTTTTTCGACGCGAATCTTGTACATCAGGTATTCGACGACGCCCCGGTTTTTGCCGTACAGGCCGGAGAGTTCCCGGAGTTGTTCTTTGACGCCGTTGAGCCGCGCCTGGAGCAGGACTTCGGCCTGGTTGACGAGGTCGCGCGTCTCGCTCAGGGTGTTTTCGCGCACGATTTCCTGCTTGGCGGGCAGCAGGTCTTCGGAGAGCGCGCGTTCCAGGAGGGACAGGCGGCTTTTTTCGAGCAGTTCCTTGTCGTCGTTGATGCGGGCCACCAGCCCTTTTTGCGCCGAAACGGGAAAGATGTTGGCACGGTCTATTTCGAGCGTTTCGCTCACCGATTTCACCTGGCGCTCGATTTCGGCATCGATGCTGGCTTCGTCGCGCAGGCCGTCCCACAGGCCGTCGATTTTGTTGAGTACGATGATGCGGCCCTTGCACCGCGCGCCGACATTGACGTAGTCGCGCCATACGGTCATGTCGCTCAGGGTGACGCCGGTATCGGCGGCAAGGATGAAGAGCACGGCATGGGCATTGGGCAGGAGCGAGAGGGTGAGTTCCGGCTCGGCTCCGATGGCGTTGAGGCCCGGCGTGTCGAGCACCGCCAAGCCCTGTTCGAGCAGGGGATGCGGAAACTGGATGACGGCGTGACGCCATTTCGGCACTTCGACCATGCCGTCGCTGCCCGGTTTGAGTCCGATTTCGCCGCTGGCGTCGAGCTTGAAGCCCAGGCGCGCGGCTTCGTCTTCCGAGACCCGCTTTGTTTCGCCTACCCGCAATAGCGCTTCCTGGAGTTTGGCGGTGGAGTCGGCTTCGAGCGGCTCCACCGTCCATTGGTCTTCCAGGCGCTTGAGTTCGCTCACCGGCTCCGTGCGCGCGCGGGTGTCTATCGGCAGCAGGCGCAGTTCGGGGGTCGCGCCCGGCGTCCATTGCAGTTCGGTGGGGCACATCGTGGTGCGCCCGGCACTCGACGGCAGGATGCGCGCACCACGGTCGGCGAAGAAAATCGCATTGATGAGTTCGGATTTGCCGCGCGAGAATTCGGCGACGAAGGCCACCGTGAGCTTGTCGGCGCGCAGGCGTTCGATCAGGAATTGCAGGCGTTGATCGGCCTGGACGTCACTGACATCGTTGCGGCTCAGCCAGTTGCGAAAACGCAACACAGCCTCGATCGCTTCGCCGCGCCAGCGGCTGTAAGCTGAAAACTGTTCGGCCAGGGTCATTCGATTCATCGTTGATTCCATGCAGCCTTTTCCATACGGCACATGTTTCGTCGCGCAAGTCTAGCGCCGAACGCATCCGCATGCCATTGCCCCTCGTTCGCGTCCGTCCGTCCGGGCGTGTTTCTGACACATCGGGCAAGAAAAACTGCCCGAACCGGACGATGCGTCATTGCCGCGCCACGGGAAACATGTCGTATCCGGATGTTTTACATTCTCGCGCTTGCCGTCGCTCCGGCAAAATGCCTACCATGACGCATTGAGGCCCGATTTGCCGGGTTCCCTTCCCCATGCCGGATTCTGCCATGAAGTCTCTGCTTTCCCGCTATTTCGTCTTTTTCGGTGCCGTCCTGGCGCTTTGCCTGCCCCCCGCGACCGCGCTGTCCGCCGACGCCGAAGTCGGTGATGAGCCGGAATCCGGCATGGAAACGGGCATCGAGGAAGAGGACGGGGAGGAGGAAGATGCTTCCGGGATGGATGAATGGCAGGGCGAGGACGAGGAAGACCTCGGCATCGACGCCGAAGGCGAGGATGCGGACGAGGACGCGCTCGTCAAGGGCATCGAAGTGCCCAATGTGCCGACGCTTCCCGCGCTGGAACTCGATGAAACGACGCTCTACGAATTCCTCCTGGCCGAAATCGCCGGGGCGCGCGGCCAGCTCAAGTTGTCGGCACAGACGCATCTCGAACTGGCGCGCAAGACGCGCGATCCGCGCATCGCGCGCCGTGCCGCGCAATTCGCCGTCGCGGCGAAGGAACCCCTGCTCATCACCGAAGCCGTGCGGCTATGGGGCGAAATCGACCCGCAGTCGCTGGAAGCCCGGCAGGTGGCGGAAAGCCTCGCGCGCGGGCAGAGCGCGGCCTTCGATAAATTCCAGGCATTCGTCGCGCGCGCGCTGGCGCAAAACCCGGCGAAGCTCGCGCCCAACCTGATGGGACTCAACCGCGCCTTGCTCAAGGCCAACGACAAGGAGGCGGCGCGCAAGGTCGTCTATCAGTTGACCGAACCCTATCTTGCGCGTCCCGAGGCCCATTACGCCCGCGCCCAGGCGTCCGCGCTGGCCAGGCATCCGATGGAGGCGCTCAATGCTATCGACCGCGCGCTCGAACTTCGCCCCGGCTGGCAGGCGGCGGTTTTCATCAAGGCCCATCTCTTGATCGAAACCGGCAACGCGGGCAGGGCCAGCGAATTGTTCGCCGACATCCTCGGACGCCAGCCCGGCAACAACGACATCCGGCTCGCCTATGCTCGCAGCCTGATCGCCGACAGCCAGTTCGAGGCCGCGCGCGCGGAATTCCGGACGCTGCTCGCCGCCGCGCCCGACAACCGGGATTTTCTCTACGCCGCCGGGGTTCTCTCCGTCGAAATCGGCGATACCGCCACCGCGGAGCCGTTGCTGAAAAAGGCGCTCGATGTGGGCCACCCGGAAGCCGACCTCATCCGCATCCAGCTCGGCAAGATCGCCGACAAGCGGGGCGCGCACGCCGCCGCGCGCAAATGGTACGAGGCCGTCAGCCCCGGCAACCGCTCGGCGGAGGCACGCATCCTCGGCGCGCAGAGTTTTGCGAAAGAAGGGCGCATCGACCAGGCCAGGCGTTTCCTGCACGACGCCCCCAACGACGATCCCGATGTCCGCCGCCGCCTGCTGCTGGCCGAATCGCAACTGCTCGCCAACGTCGGGCGCGGCAGGCAGGCATACGCCCTCATCGAAAAAGCCCTGCTCGCCCAACCCGACGATCACGATCTGCTCTACGAATCGGCGATGCTCGCCGAACGCCTCGGCATGCACGAGATCATGGAAGGGCGTTTGCGCAAGCTCATTGCCCTGTCGCCCGATTCGGCGCACGCCTATAACGCCCTCGGTTATTCACTGCTCGAACGCGGCGAGCGCCTGGACGAAGCCGAGAAACTGGTCAGCCAGGCGCTGGAACTGCTCCCGGAGGATGCTTTCATCCTCGATAGCGTGGGTTGGGCGCGCTTCAAGCGCGGCGACCTCGCCGGGGCGCTGGAGCGGCTCGAAGAAGCCTATGACAAACGGCCCGATCCGGAGATCGCGGCGCATCTCGGCGAGGTGCTGTGGCGGCTGGATCGCGGCGAGGACGCCCGGCGCATTCTCGACGAGGCGCTGGCGGCGAACCCCGGCAACGCTTCCCTGAAAGACACCATTCGCCGTCTGTACCGCCCAGGGAAGAAGCGTTGAGACCGCGCGCCCGCGTTTTCCGCGCCCCGGTCGCGGCGCTCGCGGCCAGTCTGCTCGCGGCGGCCTGCGTGCTCAATCCGCCCGCGCCGCCCGTCGCGCCCGTGGCGCGGCAGGCGGTCGACAGCTTCCTGCTCGTGGGTCGCCTTTCGGCCACGGACGGCGAACACTCGGCTACGGGCCACCTCGAATGGCGACACCGGCCCGACACCAACCGCTGGACGGTATCCAGCCCGCTCGGGCAGATCGTCGCCCGCATCGAGGATGGCCCGGACGGCGCGGAACTCACGCTCGCAAACGGCGAACGCCATTACGCCCCGCAGGCCGCCGATCTCATGTCCGGCCTGCTTCCCGGCATCGTTAGCGTCAGGCTGCCGCCCGCGCGCCTGGCCGTCTGGGTACAGGCGGCCCCGCCCGCCGACGCCGAAGTGCGCACGCTCGACGCTCATGGCCGTCCGGCCCGCGTCATCGATCAGGGCTGGAGCATCGACTACCTCGCTTACCGGGACGACACGCCCGGCGCACTGCCGCGCCTGCTCGACATCTTCCGCGGCGACTTCCGCCTGCGCCTGACCATCGACCAATGGGAAACGCCCTGACGCCGATGCGGGCACCCGTCGCCGCCGCCCCCGGCAGGCTCGACGGCTGCCCCGCCCCGGCCAAGCTCAACCTTTTCCTCCACGTCGTCGGGCGACGGCCCGACGGCTACCATCTGCTGCAATCGGCCTTTCGCCTGCTCGACTGGGGCGACACGCTCGATTTCGCCGTCCGCGCCGATGGCCGCATCCGGCGCAGCAACCCCGTCCCCGGCGTGCCGGAGGAGGCCGACCTTGCCGTCAGGGCGGCGCGACGCCTGCAACAGACGAGCGGCTGCGCGCTCGGCGTCGACATCACCGTCCACAAACACCTGCCCATGGGTGGCGGACTCGGCGGCGGCAGCTCGGACGCCGCCACCACGCTGATGGCGCTGGATCGGCTCTGGCACCTCGGCCTCGGCCACGAACGGCTGCGCGAAACCGGCCTCGCCCTCGGGGCCGACGTGCCCTTCTTCATCCATGGGCGCGACGCCTTCGTCGAAGGCATCGGCGAAACCTTGCAGCCGCTCGACCTGCCCCCGGCCTGGTATGTCATCGTCGCGCCCGGCGCGAGCGTGCCGACTGCACGGATTTTCGCCGCGCCCGAGTTGACGAGGGATACGCCCCCGGTTAGAGTGCACGGCTTCACGTTGAGCCGTACCCGCAACGACTTGCAGCCGGTCGCCTGCGCGCTCTACCCGGAAGTGGCCGAAGCCCTTTCCTGGCTCGGGCGACTCGCACCGGCGCGCATGACGGGTTCGGGGGCATGCGTTTTCGCCGCCGCCGAATCCGCCGCGCATGCGGCGTGGATCG
>JAISNX010000099.1 GCA_031276015.1 Azoarcus sp. | reverse complement strand
CGCAGCCCGTTGAGAAAAACGTCGACCGCGGCATCGACGTGCGCTTCGATTTCCTTTTCATCGGGCGGCGGGCGCAGTTGCAATGCCCGTTCCAGATAGAGATTGCCGCGCACCATGCCGATGAACAGATTCGCCGCGGCGAGGCAATCGCGCGTCTCGATTTCGCCTCGTGCCCGCGCGGCCTCCAGACATTCCGCGAGCAGCTCCGCGCCTCTCCCCGGACCCTGTTTCAGGAAGAGCCGCGCTTGTTCGCGGGAGAAGAAAACGCTCTGCAGGATGATCCGGCAGATGGCGGTGCCCTGCGCCGAGGTCAGGGCGGAGAGGAGGTTGCGCGCGAAATGCTGGAGCGTGGCGCGCAGATCGTCTTTCCGGGCGAGGTTTTCGTACAGCGCGGACAGGACTTCCGTCGATATTTCGGCCATCAGCGCGTCCCGCAAACCGTCCTTGCCGCCGAATTCGGTATAGATGCTGCGGCGGGAACCGCCCGCGCGCTTGATGATGGCGTCCAGACTGGGCACCGCGACGTCTTGCTCGATGGAAAGCTCCTTCGCCGCCCGCAATAGCGCGGCGTGGCGTTCCGCGGCGCTCAGCCGGGGGCTTTTCGACGCGCCGCGCGTTTTCCGTTCCGGTACATCGCCCGCCTGTTTTCCGTGACGCATGGCTTCCTCTTCCTTCCCTTCGTGGTGAACTTCGAGGCTTGACCTGCATGGTATCGCGTAGTACCATGCAACTATTTTGGTATTATACAGTACCAAACAACCTGTATTGGTTCCGTTCCATCTGTATTCCCTGTATTCCCTGTATTCCATTTCCCTGGAGTTTCCATGAACGTACAGGACAGCCCCTCCCCGGTCGCTTCCGCGCCCGGCGCGCAAGCGTCCAACGGTCGGTCGCGCGGACTGGCCCTGGCGATCCTGACGCTGCTCCTGCTCATCGCCGCGGCGGCTTGCGGCGCGTACTGGCACTACGTCGCGCGCTGGCAGGAATCCACCGACGACGCCTACGTCGCCGGACACGTCGTGCAGATCACGCCGCAAGTCGGCGGCACGGTGAAGGCGGTGTTCGTCGACGATACCGACACGGTGGCGGCGGGCGATACCCTCATCGAACTGGACGCCGCCGACGGCCGGGTGGCGCTGGATCAGGCCGAAGCGGCGCTGGCGCAGGCGGTGCGCGAGGTGCGCGTGCTGCACGTCAATAATGAGCGGCTGCGCGCTGAAGTGGCGGCGCGGCAGGCGGAGGTCAAGCGCCTGGAGACGGATTTGGCGCGGCGCGTGTCCGCCGCCGGCGCGGTGTCGCAGGAGGATCTCGATCACTCCCGCACGGCGCTCTCGATGGCGCGCTCGGCGCAGCTTGCGGCGCGCGAACAACTGGCGGCGAATCTGGCGCTGACCGAGGGCACGGAGGTCGCCGATCATCCGCGCGTGATGCAGGCCGCGAGCCGGGTGGAAGAGGCGTGGCTGGCGTGGTCGCGCACGCGCATCGCGGCGCCGGTCGCCGGGCAGGTGATCAAACGCAACGTGCAGGTCGGACAACGGGTCGCGGCGGGCGCGCCGCTGATGGCGGTGGTGCCGCTCGACCGGCTGTGGGTCGACGCCAATTTCAAGGAAGTGCAGCTCGGCGCCATGCGCATCGGCCAACCCGTGATCCTGCGCGCGGATTACTACGGTTCGCGGGTCGAATACCACGGCCGCGTCGCGGGGCTGGCCGCGGGCACGGGCAGCGCCTTCGCGCTCCTGCCCGCGCAGAACGCCACCGGCAACTGGATCAAGGTGGTGCAGCGGGTGCCGGTGCGGGTGGAGCTGGAGCCGGGGCAACTGGAAAAATATCCGCTGCGCGTCGGCCTGTCGATGCAGGTCACGGTGGATATCCGCGACAATGGCGGCGCGGCCATCACCGCCCGAACCTCCCGCGCGGCGCCGGCGACGAGTGGCCGCGCTTCGTCGGACGACGCGCTCGCCGCGGCGCGCTCGCGCATCGCGGAAATCATCCGGCGCCACGGTGGCGATACGTCCGGCGGGAAGCGGTAAAGATGCCGCCGCCCGCCGCGCCGCCCCGCCTGCCGCCGCTCGAAGGCGGCGCGCGCGTGCTGGCGACCCTCGCCGTGGCGCTGGCGACCTTCATGAACGTGCTCGACACGACGATCGCCAACGTCTCCATTCCGACCATCGCCGGCGACATCGGCGTTTCGGCGAACCAGGGCACCTGGGTCATCACTTCGTTCGCCGTCGCCAACGCCATTTCGGTGCCGCTGACCGGCTATCTGGCGCGGCGTTTCGGACAGGTGCGCGTGTTCGTATGGTCGACGCTGCTCTTCGCCGCCGCCTCGTGGCTGTGCGGGCTGTCGCACAGCATCGAAATGCTGGTCGCCTTCCGCGTCGCGCAAGGCCTCGTGGCCGGGCCGATGATTCCGCTCTCGCAGGCGCTGCTGTTGCAGTGCTATCCACCGGCCAAGGCCGGCGCCGCGCTGGCGATCTGGTCGATCACCACGACGGTCGCGCCGGTGATCGGCCCCATTCTCGGCGGATGGATTTCCGACAACATGAGCTGGGGCTGGATTTTCTACATCAACATCCCGGCCGGCCTCCTGGCGGCGGGCATGAGCTGGATGCTGCTCAAGCACCGCGAACTGCCCACCGCCCGCCTGCCCGTCGACGCCGTGGGCCTCGCGCTGCTGGTGATCTGGGTGGGCGCCATGCAGCTGGTGCTCGACCGCGGCAAGGAACTGGACTGGTTCGGTTCCACCGAAATCGTGACGCTGGCCATCCTCTCCGCCGTGGGATTCTGTTTCTTCCTCGTCTGGGAACTGACCGAAAAACATCCCATCGTCGACCTTCACCTTTTCCGGCGGCGCAGCTTCACTTTCGGCACCCTGGCGCTGTCGCTCGGCTACGGCGTTTTCTTCGCCAACATCGTCGTGCAGCCCTTGTGGATGCAGCAATATATGGGCTACACCGCCACTTGGGCGGGGCTGGCTACCGCGCCCTCCGGACTGCTGGCCATCGTGTTCATGCCGCTGGTCGGCAAATCCATGGGACGGGTCGACCCGCGCGCCTTCGCGGTCGCGTCCTTTATCATCCTCGCGCTCGCCTCGTTCCTGCGCGCCCATTTCAACACCGACATGACCTTCGTCGACATGATCCTGCCGCAGCTCATTCAAGGCATCGCCATGGCGGGATTTTTCGTGCCGCTGTCGGCCATCCTCATTTCCGGCCTCGGCCCCGCGCAAATGGCGGCGGCGGCCGGATTGTCGAATTTCGCGCGCATCACGGCGGGCGCCTTCGGCGCGTCGATTTCCGTGACGCTGTGGGAGAGTCGCGCCGCCCTGCATCACGCGCAACTTTCCGAAGCGATCAATCCCTATCGCCCCTCGGCGCAAATGGCGCTCGACGCCATGCGGCAACAAGGCATGAGTCAGGAACAGGCCCTGGCGGCGCTCAATCGCAGCATCGACGCGCAGGCGGCGACGATGTCGGCGACGGAGTTCTTCTGGGCCTCGGGCATCTTGTTCCTGCTGCTGGTGGCGCTGGCGCTGTTGTCGAAACCGGCGCGCGCGCCGTCCGGCGAAAAAGGCTAATCACAAGAGAGTTTTCAGGGCCGCAGTGCCTGCCCTCCCAAAGGTGCTCGATCAGGCGCAGGCTTTGTTTTGGCGCTCCTGACCCTGATGTCTGGAAACACGACAAAGAGGAAAAACCAAATGACACTAGTACATCGTTCCGTTAAAACATTTACTATTTAGTCATCTGGAAGTCGAAGTTTTTCCACTGGAATCGAACAGGTTGTGCGTTCATCTCGTCAATGCCTTGCAGGATGCGCGAGCGCAGTTCGTCCAAGGAATTGACGCGGATATGGCGCAAAAAGGTACGTGCCATTTTGGAGAAAGCCGCCTCGACCAGATTGAGCCATGAGCCATGTTTGGGCGTGAGCACATACTCGAAGCGTCCTGGGCGGCTGGCCAGATAGGCCATCGTTTCTTTGGAGATGTGGGCGCTGTGATTGTCCAGCACGAGGCGGATGAGGGCTTCCTTTGGGTAATGTTCATCGAGCCGGTGCAATAGTGCGATGAATTCGACGCTACGATGGCGCGGCTCGACGTTGGCGATCAGGTGCCCGCTGTGCAAATCCAGCGCCGCGATGATGGACAGGGTGCCGTGACGGACGTATTCGTAATCACGCCCGATGCCCGTGTACCGGTCAGGCGTTGGCGGCAAGTCCGGCGCCGTCGTACCCAAGGCTTGTACGCCGGGCTTTTCATCGACGCTTACCGTATGGATGGACTGTGGCTTGGCATCATGGAGGACCTCGGGCGGGTACAGGTTTACGTCACGGCAGACCATCAGCACTTCGGCCATCTTGCGCGCGAAGTCCGGGTCACGTCGTTGCAGGTCGTAGCGCACTCGATGTGGCTTGAGTTCGCTGCCCTCCAGAATGCGCCAGACGGTGCTTTTCCCTGCCGAAGCCAAGCGCGGATGGCCTGCCGAAGCGGCATGAGAAGCCACATAGGCGGCCAACGCCGACAGCGTCCATACCTCAGCCGCCAAGCCTAACTCCTTGGGCTTGCAGCAGCCCAGATCAATGACCCACGCCTTGGCCGCATCGCTGATTTGCGGCGCATACGGGCGATGATAACGATCACGTAGCCCCGCACTGACTCCCGCTGCCAGCGCCTTGTCGATGCATTTGTAGATCGTCGGTCGGGATACACCGAGCAGACGATGGATCTCGGTAGGCAATTTCCCCTCAGCATAAGCCAGTAATATTTTGGCTCGCTCGACCTCACGTTGTGCGACCGTCCGAGAACTTGCCAAACTTTTGAGCAACGCGCTCTGCTCCTCGTTGAGCGACAACGCCGCGCGACCTGTTTGCCTTGCCATATAGCCCTCCAGTCATTGTTACTGGAGGATCATTCT
>JAISNX010000088.1 GCA_031276015.1 Azoarcus sp. | reverse complement strand
ATGAGTATTTTCAGGCAAGGCGGCGGCAACCCTTCAACAACCGGCGCACGCATCCGGAAAACCTCGCTGCCCGTGATCTCCCGCAAAACCGCCGGTCAGTGCGGGTAGTCGCCGCCGTGTGGATTGCCGCGGGCCTGCGGCCCTCGCAATGACGCAGTGGGAGGAATTGCCGCGTCGCCGGAGTCTGCCATCTGGTGACAGCACTTCGGGCTGTGTAGATACCTATGCTCGATTACCCATCGCCATCGACACGCATCCCGTGGAGGTTTCCCTGCTGTTTACGCTGGCGTTGCGGCGCATTGGCCAAGGCCGCCGTTGCGGCGGGAATCGGCGTTGTACAGACTTGAACCGACTGTTTGCCAACGTTTTGGCGATTGCGCCCACGACATCGTCGCCTTGTCGGGGGTTGAACAGGCAAGCTGTACGGTAAAATGACGCATTTTTCGCCGCGGGCGATACGAAAATCGGGAAAACGCTCATGAATATCGTTGCACGCTTGCCGCATTATGCTCACCTGATTCGTGTCGATGCGCTCGACAAACAGGTGGGGACGACCCTGCTGCTGTGGCCCACGATGTGGGGGTTGTGGATCGCCGCGAACGGTCTGCCGCCCCTGCATCTGATACTGATTTTCGCTTTCGGCAGCTTCCTGATGCATTCGGCGGGATGCGTTCTCAACGATTATGCCGACCGCGAGTTCGACGCACATGTGGAGCGCACCCGCTTGCGCCCGCTCGCCACCGGGGCGGCCAGCCCGCGCGAGGCGATATATCTCGCAGTGTTCCTGCTGCTCGTCGCGCTCATGCTCATCCTGACGCTCAATACGCTGGTTTTCTGGCTGGCGCTGGCGGCGCTGGCGTTGGCGGTGAGCTATCCGTTTACCAAGCGTTTTCTTCCCGTGCCGCAGGCTTACCTGGGGATCGCTTTCGGTTTCGGCATCCCGATGGGCTTCGCCGCCGTGCAGGATACGGTACCGGCACTGGCCTGGCTGCTGGTCGCGGGCAATTTGTTCTGGGTGATCGCCTTCGATACCGCTTATGCGATGGTCGACCGCGCCGACGACATCAAGCTCGGACGTATCCGCAGTTCGGCAATTTCCTTCGGGCGCTTCGATGTGCTCGCGGTCATGCTGTGCTATGTCGTGTTTTTTGCGCTCACCACCCTTGGCGGCCTGCTGGCCGGCTTGGGATGGGTATTCCTCGTCGGGATGGCGGTGGCGATGGCGGCGGCGGGGTATATCTACACCTTGATCCGCAGCCGCGAACGCGCCCAATGCTGGCGGGCCTTCGTGTTCAACAACTGGGTGGGCACGGCGGTTTTCGCTGGCGTGGCGCTCGATTATTTCGTGCGTGGCTGACGGCATGGATTTCATCGCCGCCCTGCGGGCCGCGTGGCGGGAGCGCGATAGCCTGCTCTGCGTCGGCCTCGATCCGGATCCGACCCGCTTTCCGGCCTCGCTGGCGGGACGACCGGATGCGGTTTTCGCGTTCTGCCGCGCCATCGTGGATGCCACCGCCGATTGCGTGTGCGCCTTCAAGCCACAGATCGCCTATTTCGCCGCGCAGCGCGCCGAAGATCAACTCGAAGCCCTGATCGCGCACATCCACGCCCGCCACCCCGGTGTGCCGGTCATTCTCGATGCCAAGCGCGGCGACATCGGCAGCACCGCCGGTCAATATGCCGAGGAGGCTTTCGCGCGCTACCGGGCCGACGCGGTGACGGTCAATCCCTACATGGGGCGCGACTCGGTCGAGCCTTATCTTGCCTGGCGGGGCAAAGGCGTGATCCTGCTTTGCCGCACGTCCAATCCGGGCGGGGCCGATTTGCAGAATCTCGATGTCGGCGGCGAAAAGCTCTACGAGCGCGTCGCCCGACTCGTCGCCACGGAATGGAACGGCGACGGCCATTGCGCGCTGGTCGTCGGGGCGACGTTCCCGGCGGAAATCGCCCGCGTGCGCGCACTCGTCGGCGACATGCCGCTGCTCGTGCCCGGCATCGGCGCACAGGGGGGCGACATCGCCGCCACCGTGCAGGCCGGGCAGACGGCGGAGGGTTTCGGAGTGGCGATCAATTCTTCGCGCGCCATTCTCTATGCCAGCGCGGGCGAGGATTTCGCCGATGCCGCGCGCCACGCGGCGCTCGCCACACGCGAGGCGATCAACGCTTGCCGCGTCCTCCGGGGCGGGCGCTGACCGGCGGCGCATCCGCCGTCCACACCCATTCGATCAGCGCGTCCTGCGCCTTGCCGGAACTGGCGGCCTGGGGGTGGTTGACCATCATCACCAGGGCATGGCGACGCCCGTACTGGTCGAGCACATAACCGGCAATGGCTTTGACGTCGTTGATGGTGCCGGTCTTGAGGTGGGCATAGCCGCGCGCCGGACTGTCGGCGAGGCGGCGGCGGGTGGTGCCGTCGCGGCCCACCACGGGCAGCGAGGCGAGGAATTCCGGCATCCAGGGGCGCTGCCAGGCGCGGATCAACAAGGTGCCCAGGCTGTCCGCGCGGATGCGGGCCTCGCGGGACAAACCGGCTCCGTTGTCGATCACCAGGCCGGAAATGTCGATGCGGGCTTCGGCCAGACGCAGGCGGGCCGCTTCGATGCCCGCGCTCACCGAATCGGCGGGTGCGGGGCTGTCGCGCCCCAACTGGGCCAGCAATTGACGGGCGATGACGTTGTTCGACCATTTGTTCATGGTGCGCACGATTTCGGCCAGCGGCGCGGATTCATCGGTAATCAGGGTGTGCACGCCTTCGGGCGCGACGCCACTGCGCACTGCGCCGCGCACCGTGCCGCCCAGTTCGCGCCAGAGCGCCCGAACCAGCGCCACGCCGAAATCGGCGGGTGCAAGCGGCGCGGTGGCCCAGATGCGCGGCCCGCAACTGGCGGGCAGGCTGCCGGTGAGCACCAGCCGCCGGTCTTCGAGATGGGCGTCGAGATCGCGGTACCACGGCTCGCAAGCTTTGCCGGACGTCACGATCCGGTTGTCGATGACGACACCCGCCAAGGGCGGCTCTTCGACCAGGCGTACCGGGTCTTGCGGCTGGCTGCCGGGAAACAGGGCAAGCTCCTGAGTGTTGAAGTGCATCAGCAGCCCGTTGCCGCCGCTGTTGTAGGGGCGCAGGCCGCGCCCGTCGAAAGCATGGGGATCGTGCGCGGGCAGGGCGAGCGCGGAACCGTCGAGTACGATGTCGCCCTCGATGCTGGCGATGCCCAGGCCGCGCAGGCGTCGCAGGAGCCGCCAGAGGCGCTCGTAAGTCAGGACGGGATCGCCGTCGCCGATCAGGTAGAGATCGCCCGCGAGAACGCCGTTGCGAACCGGCCCGCTGGCGGCGATGCGTGTTTTCCAGCTACGCTCGGGGCCGAGCTGCTCCAGCGCCGCGAAGGTGGTGACGACCTTCATCACCGAAGCCGGGTTCATCGGCTGCCCGGCGTTGATTGCCAGCGTCGGCTGTTTCGCATCCACGGGCTGAACCCATATCGCCACCGCGCTTGGCGGAATGTGGGCGCGTTCCAGCGCCACGTTTACGACGGGCGGCAACTTCGCGGAAGGCGCGGCGCTTGCGACCGGAAAAAACAGGGCGGCAAAAAGGCCCAGGGCGAAAACGAATGCGGAAGGCTGTGACCGGTGCGACATGTGCTGAGACGGCAAAGATGACAGGATATGACACAAGCGCCGCAACCCGGCAAAATCGCCAAGTGTGTACACGTCATGGAAAAACCCGATGAGCGGCTTTGGGCATTATGAGCGTACTGCGGCGGAACTCGAAAACGCGATCGTGACGCGCGGGATTCTGCTCGGACTGGATTGGTCGGATCAGGTTCAGATATGCGCGCTCGCCAGCGAAGCCTTGGATTGTACTCCCGAAAAGCGTCTCGCCATGCTGCGCGCCCGTGACAGACGCATGAGAGCCAAGGGGGAGCTTTTCGCGTTCTCGACGCTGATGCTCGACATCATGCGGCAGGGTGCCCAGGCGGGCGTGCGGATTCCGGACATGGGCGTCTGGCAGACATTCGCCCGCGCGCTTGACGACGTTTCAAGGGAAGCGCCAAAAGACCGGCGCGCGGACTGAAGCGCCGCATCTCATCCATGCGGCAAGGGCCGCTCCAGCGCGTAAAGCGATTCGAGCGTTTCTCTCTCCCGCACGAGGTGAACCGCATCGCCATCGACGATGATCTCGGCCACGCGGGGGCGCGAATTGTAGTTGGAACTCATGCTCATGCCGTAAGCCCCCACCGAGAGCAGCGCGAGCAGATCGCCTTCTTCCACGGCGAGATCGCGGTCGCGCGCGAGAAAATCGCCGCTCTCGCAGATCGGGCCGACGACATCGTAACGGCGCGGCGGCCCCGCGCGCGCGACGACGGGTGCGATGCCGTGCCAGCCTTCGTAGAGCGCCGGGCGGATGAAATCGTTCATGGCCGCATCGACGATGGCGAAATGCTTCTCCTCGCCGGGCTTCAGATATTCGATCCGGGTCAACAGCAAGCCCGCGTTGCCGGTGAGCGAACGGCCCGGCTCGAAGCACAGTGCCTCGGGACGCCCCGCGAACAGTTCGAGCAGGGGCGCGAGATACGCGGCCACCGCGGGCGGCGACTCGTCCCGATAGCGGATGCCCAATCCGCCGCCGAGGTCGATGTGCTCGAAATGTATTCCCTCCGCCGCGAGCAGATCGGCGAGGCCGAGCAGCCTGCCAGCGGCTTCGACGACGGGTGCGACATCGAGCAGTTGCGAACCGATATGACAAGCGATGCCGCGGATGCGCAGGTGGGGCAGGCCGGCGGCACGCCGGTAGAGCGCCGTCGCGTCGGCGGAGGGCACGCCGAACTTGTTGTGCTTGAGTCCGGTGGAAATATAAGGATGGGTTTTGGGATCGACATCCGGGTTGACGCGCAGGGCGACAGGCGCGGTCATTCCCAGACTGGCGGCGACCTCATCGAGCCTGTCGAGTTCGCCCGCCGATTCGACATTGAAACAGCGGATACCGGCCAGGAGCGCCTGCCGCATTTCGGCGTGGCTCTTGCCCGTGCCCGAAAACACCACCCGGTCGGCCCGTCCGCCCGCGGCCAGCACCCGCGCCAGTTCGCCGCCCGAAACAATGTCGAACCCCGCCCCGAGGGCAGCGAACACCGACAGCACGCCGAGATTGGCATTGGCCTTGACCGCGTAGCACACCGACGCGGGCCGCTCGCCGAGCGCATGGCGATACGCCTCGTAAGCGGCAACAAGCGCCGCCCGCGAATAAACATAAGCGGGCGTACCGAAGCGCGCGGCGACATCGGCCAGGGCAACCCCTTCGAGCATCAAGCCGCGCGGGCCATGGGAGAGCGTCGGCAAGGGAAACGCCGCGTTCATGGCTGGACGGAGGTTTCTGTATCTTGATCGGGTGCGGGCAGCGCGGTGCCATGACCGTGCTGGCCGTTGCTCGCCGGACTGTTTTCGTTTTCCGAGGGAACGGGAGGCAAATACAAAGGGCCTTTGATGCCGCAGGCCGAGAGGAACAGGACACAGGCAAGTGTCGTGACGGCGATCGTCGCACGCATGGGCGGAACTCTTTAGTGAAAGGCGGCATGTTAAACCAGCCAGACCCAAACCGGACTGGGCGATCCGTCATCAGGAGGCAGGAATCGGATGCGTGTGCATCGGTACGACTCTCCCGGACATGGATTGCCACGGCGCTACGCGCCTCGCAATGACGGCTATCGCCATCCGGGCGTATCTAGAGCGTTTTTGGTTCGGATGATGACATTCGTCATTGCGAGGCGCGCAGCGCCGATACAATCTGAACCGCCTTCTGGATTGCCACGGGCCTGCGGCCCTCGCTTTTGACGAGAGGTTGCCTGTCTGTGCGTGACGGCAAAGCAGGCCGCGATACTTCGCTTGCAATGAATGACAAAAACATTCCTGCTTCGGATTGTGTCGGTATCTAAACCGAAAACGCTCTAAAACCCGATACCGGATGCCGGTGGACGCATCTGCGCCAAATCCTCCCGGCTCAACCCGGTGGTTTTGAGCACGATTTCAGTATCGACCCCGCAGGCCAGCATCGCACGAGCGATTTCCAGAGAGGCACTACGGCGGCCTTTTTCCAGACCTTTTTCCAGACCTTCCTCCAGACCTTCCGAGCGCCCCTCCAAGCGCCCCTCCAAGCGCCCCTCCAAGCGCCCCTCCAAGCGCCCCTTTTCCAGCCCGATCCGTTCCAGTTCTTCAGCAATGGTCATTGTTTTCTCCTCGTAATCCGGCAGGCGGCGCGCCAGTTGTTCGATGAAGTTTCG
>JAISNX010000087.1 GCA_031276015.1 Azoarcus sp. | reverse complement strand
CGAGACCCAGTGCCAAATTGGGAAAGCGCAGACTATGCCTGCCCGAGAGTAGTTACTACAAAGGCCGGGGAGCATAATTTCCTCTACGCCCTACTCTATGAGTACAACCTGCGGTATGGAAAATGGAAACAGCTCCCTATGCAGGCAAGAAGTAACCCACACTGCGTATCGCCCACACGCACCTTACTCGCTAATTTTTGGGAACTGCCGTAAAACGTGCGCTTGCGTTTACCGTATTGCTTGCACTGTCTGCTTGCGCTGCGCTTCCTACTGCGAAAGCCCCTCTGGGAGAGGGGCCGCGTTATCGCAGCCACGCGCAAAGCTACAAGGACATGATTCTTGCCGAGTGCGTGGGCGTGCATACAGCGCTGGCTGCCCGGCTGTTCCAGGACGGCATGTTGACGTCGTCCCGCGCCGCCTGGCTGGCGCGCATGTCCTTGGCGGAGTTTTTGGAATACGTGAGCGCGCAGGGAATTTCCGTGACGAGGTGATAGGTCGGCGATGCGTAGGAGATTCGGCGTCTGGCAGGTCTCGCGTCCAGCGCCTGCCCCTCGCGGGCATCCAGCGTCACCACCGTGTCGTCGATGGGCAAGCAAGATGCATGTATAGCGTGCCGAGGGCGCTTACCGTGTTCTCGATACTGGTACGCCGCAGGGGATCGGTCTCGATGATTTCGGCCATGCGGGAAAAACCGTGCAAGTTATTGTCATTGCGAGCGGAGCGGTGCCGCTAGTACTGTATATGGATTGCCACGTCACTACGCGCCTCGCAATGACGCTTGTTCGGCATTTCTTCGGCAAAAAATGAAAGCAGGCACCTTTGAGAAGCGGCCTGAAATGCAACAACTTGATTTGAAAAGCAAAGCAAGGTACAGTGTCGCACTGCGATTTTCAAGTTGCCACGCAACAAGGGTGGCAAGCAAGATGTCTGGTGCCCAGAAGAGGACTCGAACCTCCACGCCTCGCGGCACTAGTACCTGAAACTAGCGCGTCTACCAATTTCGCCATCTGGGCAAGAGGGGCGCATTATAAAAGCCTGAAGAAGAAAGTCAATGACTCGAAAAACGAAGAAAAACGGGGATGCCGGACCGAGCGCGATTCGTCGCGCCGATCCTTTTTTTGAGCGCGAGACGCAGAAATACGCCACGCCGCTGCCCAGCCGGGAGTACATCGAGCAGATTCTCTCCCGCGCGGGCGTGCCGATGCAGTTCGACGCGCTGATGCATGCGCTCGACATTCGGGACGATGAGTGCGAAGTTTTCGAGCGCCGCCTGCGGGCGATGCTGCGCGACGGGCAGTTGTTGCGCAATCGCCGCGATGCCTGGCTGTTGCCGGACAAGGCCGGGTTGATACGCGGTCGTGTCGAGGGACACGCCGATGGTTTCGGCTTTTTGCGCCGGGACGATGGCGGCGACGATATTTTCCTCGGCCCCAAAACCATGCGCGAGGCGCTCCACGGCGACCGCGTGATCGCACGCATTACCGGGCTGGATCGGCGGGGACGCCCGGAAGGCAAGATCGTCGAGGTGCTGGAACGCGCCAATATCCGGATCGTGGGCCGCGTGCTCGATGAACACGGCGTGAAGGTCGTCGCGCCGGAAGATAAACGGTTGGCGCAGGATATTCTGGTGGCCGCGGGCGGCAGGCGGGCCAGTGCGGGACAGGTGGTCGTGGTGGAACTGGTCGGCCAACCCGCGCGCGAGGCGCGGCCCGTGGGGCGCATTGTCGAGGTGCTCGGCGATTATGCCGATCCCGGCATGGAAATCGAGATCGCACTGCGCAAGCATGAACTGCCGTTCGTGTTTTCGCCCGAGGCGCGCGCGCAGACGCGCAGGCTGCCGGACAGTGTGCGCAAGAAGGATCGGGCCGGGCGCGAGGATATTACCGCCCTGTCGTTGGTGACGATCGACGGCGAGACGGCGCGCGATTTCGACGACGCGGTTTATTGCGAGCGCCGGGGAAGCGGCTGGCGGCTACTGGTGGCGATTGCCGATGTGTCGCATTACGTCGAGGCGGGCAGCGCGCTCGATCGCGATGCCCGCGAGCGCGGCAATTCGGTGTATTTCCCCCGTCGCGTCATTCCCATGTTGCCGGAAAAGCTCTCCAACGGGCTGTGTTCGCTCAATCCGCAGGTCGAGCGCCTCTGCATGGTGGCGGATATGACGATCTCCGCGAGCGGGGAAATCGAGGGCTATCGTTTTTATCCGGCGGTGATGTTTTCCCACGCGCGTCTGACTTATGACCAGGTCGCCGCCGCGCTCTATGAGCGGGATGTCAGCGCCGTGCCCGGCGAATTGCTGCCCTGCCTGCAAGAGATCGACCGGCTGTTTCGCGCCTTGCTCAAAGCGCGCGCGCGGCGCGGTGCCATCGACTTCGAGACGACGGAAACGCGCATGGAATTCGACGACCAGGGCAAGATCGCGCGCATCGTGCCCGAGACGCGCAACGATGCGCATCGCCTGATCGAAGAATGCATGCTCGCCGCGAATGTCTGCGCATCGGATTTCCTGCAAAGCCGCAAGCATCCGGCGCTTTACCGCATCCACGAGGGGCCGACGCCGGAACGGCTCGAAAAGCTGCGCGATTTTCTCGCCGGATTCGGCCTCGCTCTCGGCGGCGGCGACAAGCCGACGGCCAAGGATTATGCCGCGCTGCTCGACAAGACGCGGCAGCGCCCCGACGCGCAGCTTTTGCAGACGGTGATGCTGCGATCGTTGCGCCAGGCTGTCTACAGCCCGGATAACGTCGGCCATTTCGGTCTGGCCTACGATGCCTATACGCATTTCACTTCGCCGATCCGGCGTTATCCCGATCTGCTCGTGCATCGCGCCATCAAGGCCGTGCTCGCGGGCGGGCGCTACGATCCGGGCGATTGGGACGCCGTGGGCATGACGTGCTCGGCAACCGAGCGCCGCGCCGACGAAGCCGCCCGCGATGTCACGGCGTGGCTCAAGTGCTATTACATGCGCGACCGCATCGGCGAGACCTTCTCCGGCAGCGTGTCGGCGGTGGTGCCTTTCGGCCTGTTCGTCGCGCTCGACGACATCTTTATCGAAGGGCTGGTGCACATCTCCGACCTCGGCAGCGATTACTTTCATTTCGACGAGTCCCGTCATGAACTGGCGGGCGAGCGCACAAATGTTCGCTATCGCCTCTCCGACCGCGTGCGCGTGCAGTTGATCCGTGCCGATCTGGAAACCAGCAAGATCGACTTTCGCCTCGAAGGCGAAGCGCCCCGCGCCGGAGGAAAGCGCCGTGCCTGAACGACACCCTTCCGCGAACGGCAAGAAACCGGACGCGCCAGACCGCTTGATCTACGGTTTCCACGCCGTGCTTGGCCGTTTGCGCCGCGATCCCGAAGCGGTGTTCGAGCTTTATCTTTCCGTCTCGCGCAATGACGTGCGTGCCCGCGAAGTCCACAAACTCGCCGAAGCAACAGGCGTGAAAATAACGCAACTCGACGGCGAACGCCTCGACGGCATGGTGGGCACCCGCCGCCACCAGGGCGTGATCGCCCGCGTCGATGCCCGGCAGCGCATGATCGTGCTCGATGACGTGCTGGAATCCCTGGCCGGGCCAGCCTTGTTGCTGGTGCTCGACGGCGTGCAAGACCCGCGCAACCTCGGCGCATGCCTGCGGGTGGCGGACGCGGCGGGCGTGCATGCCGTGATCGCCCCCAAGGATCGCGCCACCAGCCTCAATGCCGCCGCGGTCAAGGCCGCCAGCGGCGCTGCCGACACCGTGCCCTACGTCACCGTGACCAACCTCTCGCGGGCATTGGCGCAGATGAAAAAGGCCGGGGTGTGGGTGGTGGGCGCAACGGGCGAGGCGGCAAAGTCCGTTTTCAGCATCGACCAGCGAGGGCCGCTTGCCTGGGTTCTGGGCGGCGAAGGCGACGGCCTGCGGAGGCTGACACGGGATACCTGCGACGAACTGGCGCACATCCCGATGTCGGGCAGCGTCGAGAGTCTCAACGTGTCGGTTGCCTGTGGGGTATGTTTGTTCGAGACCGTCCGCCAGCGCGGCGGCGGGTCGGGGATGTAATCCCGGCGTGGGTTTCACTATTCTGGATGGGAAAACTGAACAGATATTCACTGTGTCGGTGCGGTATTTCCGGGCAGGAAAGCATGGCCAATACCGAGGGGGCCTCATATCAGAAGAATATACGGCCAGGAAAATGATTGATATAATGAGCGGCCAGGTAAATGCCTGTTAAGTCGCTGTCATTGTGAGCAACGCGGTGCCGCCAGTGCTGCATATGGCACACCACGGCGTTACGTGCCTCGCGATGATGGGTATGGAAAGAATCGCAATGCCCCAAACCTTTGCCGCAATCCCCCAAACATTCGTCATTGCGAGCGAAGCGCGGCAGTCCATGGGCCATGTGGATTGCTACGGCGTATCAAGTTTTGCAATGACGGGTATTGGGGGGCATTGCAATGCTTAGAGCGTTTTCGGTTCGGATGATGACACTCGTCATTGCGAGGCGCGCAGCGCCGTGGCGATCCATGCGGCGGTTCAGTTTCCTGGAGCGCCGATACAATCTGAACCGCCTTCTGGATTGCCACGGGCCTGCGGCCCTCGCAATGACGAGGGGTTGGCTGTCTGTGCGTGACGGCAAGGCAGGCCGCGATACTTCGCTTGCGAGGAATGACAAAAAACATTCCGGCTTCGGATTGTGTCGGCATCTGAACCGAAAACGCTCTAAACCCTTGCTGAAATGCCTCGAACCTTCGTCATTGCGAGCGAGGCGCGGCAATTATGCCTTTTCGTCTGGCGCGGGGCGTTCAATGGCGCATCTGCGCCAAATCCTCCCGGCTCAATCCGGTGGTTTTGAGCACGATTTCAATATCGACCCCGCAGGCCAGCATCGCACGAGCAATTTCCAGAGAGGCACTGCGGCGGCCTTTTTCCAGACCTTCCGAGCGCCCCTCCAAGCGCCCCTTTTCCAGCCCGATCCGTTCCAGTTCTTCAGCAATGGTCATTGTTTTCTCCTCGTAATCCGGCAGGCGGCGCGCCAGTTGTTCGATGAAGTTTCGCGGGTCGCCCGTGTTGCCCG
>JAISNX010000081.1 GCA_031276015.1 Azoarcus sp. | reverse complement strand
CGCTTTCCATGGCGGGCGCACTGGGCGCGCTATGGCTCACCGGCGGCACGCTCAATGTTTACAGCCAGATCGGGCTTGTCACCCTGATCGGCCTCATCACCAAGCACGGCATCCTCATCGTCGAATTCGCCAACCAGTTGCGTGCCACGGGCAAAAGCGCGCGGGAGGCGGTCATCGACGCCGCCGTCCTGCGCCTGCGCCCCATTCTCATGACCACGGGCGCGATGGCGCTTGGCGCGATTCCGCTCGCGCTCGCCACCGGAGCCGGGGCCGAAAGCCGCCAGCAGATCGGATGGGTAATCGTCGGCGGACTCCTGCTTGGTACTTTCTTCACGCTCTTTGTCGTGCCAACGGTCTACACTCTGATTGCACGCCGTCATCGCGCCCCCGTGGGTGCACCCGGCGCGGAACAGGGAGACGACCATGGACACCTCGTTACAGCTTCCGTCAATCGGACTCGATAACACGCAGGGTGTCCGTGCCCAGGCGCTCACCCCGCCGCGCGAACGGGAAGAAGCCCGGACGCTCGCGCCGGAACGGCAAATACCCGCAGCTTCTTCGACGCGCGTCGACATCAGCCCCACGGCGCATGCCGCCGCGCGTGGCGAAGCGCCGCCGGTACGCCCCGTGAGTGCCGAACCCGCAGTGCCCGTGCAAACATCCGAAGCCGTCGTGCGGGCCGACCGCGCGCGGGACACGCAGGGTCGGGATACCTCCGCCACCGTATCGGGCCAGGAAGCCGTGAAACGCTACCTCGAAAACGCGGCCACCCGGCCCATCGGCCAGGCCGATCCCTCGACGGTGCGGATTTCCGCCTGACTCCTGCCGGGTTTTGTCCAGCCTGTTCGCCGCGCGTGCTGCCCTGTTCGCGACGGCTATAATCCGCTGCGGGAAGTTCGCTAGGCAATCGCTGCGCACGAGTTGCGTGGAGGAAAGTCCGGGCTCCGCAGAGCAGGATGCCGGTTAACAACCGGGCACCGTGAGGTGACGGAAAGTGCAACAGAAAACATACCGCCGATGGCCTGCGCAATGCGGGATCAGGCAAGGGTGAAATGGTGGGGTAAAAGCCCACCGCGGAACTGGCGACAGTTCTGGCACGGCAAACCCCATCCGGAGCAAGGCCAAATAGGGGGGCATGGCGTGGCTCGCGCCGCCTCCGGGTAGGCTGCTGGAGCATCACGGCAACGTGGTGCCAAGATGAATGATTGCCCGGTGTCCTTCGGGACATTCGACAGAACCCGGCTTATCGGCGAACTTCCCGCTTCGCCTTGCTTAGAGCGTTTTCGGTTCAGATGCCAACACAATCCGAAGCCGGAATGTTTTTTGTCATTCCTCGCAAGCGAAGTATCGCGGCCTGCCTTGCCGTCACGCACAGACAGGCAAGCCCTCGTCAAAAGCGAGGGCCGCAAGCCCGTGGCAATCCAGAAGGCGGTTCAGATTGTATCGGCGCTCCAGGAAATTGAACCGCCGCATGGATTGCCACGGCGTTGCGCGCCTCGCAATGACGAATGTCATCATCCGAACCGAAAACGCTCTAAGCTGCTCCTTGATTTCCGATCCCCGATTGCCGCGCCGTTTTGCGCCACAGGTGGGATAATTCGTCGGTTTTTTACCGTATCCCCGTGGGTGCCGCCTTGCCCGACTCTTTCCCCGCCCCCGATCTCGCCGCGCTCGCGCAGGCTCTTGGGCCGCTCGCGCCGGTTTTCGACATCCGCTGGTGGGAGGATTGCGATTCGACGAACGCCGCGCTGCTGGAAGCGCCGCCAGAGGACGACGGCAAGGTGCATGTGCTCGCCGCCACCCGCCAGAGCGCCGGACGCGGACGACGCGGGCGGCAATGGCTGGCCTGGCCGGGGGGCAGTCTCACTTTTTCCGCGCTCTGGCGCTTTGCCCCGGCTTCGTCCGCGCCCGCCGGGTTGTCGTTGGCCGTCGGGCTGGCGCTGGCGCGCGTGCTGGAAAAGCTCGGGGTGGCCGCGGTGGCGCTCAAATGGCCGAACGACGTGCTCGTGCATGGCGCAAAGCTGGCGGGCGTATTGGTGGAGTTGTTGCCGGGACGGCGCACCACACCCGCGGCGGTGATCGGTATCGGCCTCAACCTGCGCTTGCCCGTCGATGCCGTCATCCCCGGCCAGGCGGGCGGCGTTACCGATCTCGCCCGCGAAATGGGCGAGCCGCCCACCCGCGAGCATCTGCTGGCCGCGATCCTCGCCGAACTTCACCCGATGCTTGCCACTTACGAACGTACTGGTTTTGGACTGTTGAGAAACGCTTGGCAAAAACGCAACGCTTTTGCCAACTTGCCGGTACAGGTGAGCGGCGAAGGCACGAACATTGCCGGAATCTGCCTGGGCGCGGATGAGGATGGTGCATTGCTCGTGCGCACCGCCGCCGGGGTGCGCCGCATTTTCGCGGGCGAGGTCTCCCTGAGACCCGCATCATGATCTTGCTGATCGACGCCGGTAATAGCCGCGTCAAGTGGCGGCTCGTCGGCGAAAGCATCTCCGCCTCGGGGGCTTGCACACACGACGCCACCAGCGAACTGGCGGCATGCATCGAGACTCCGGGCATTACCCGCGTGCTCGGCTGCAACGTTGCTGGCTCCGCCAAGGGCGATGCGCTGGCGGCGCTGCTGGCCCGCCGGGGGCTGGCGCTGGAATGGATCGGCGCGGGCGCGCAACGGTGCGATGTGCGCAATATGTACATCTACCCGGCGCGGCTCGGTGCCGACCGATGGGCGGCGCTGATCGGCGCGCGCGGCATTCACCCCCACGGCGCGTTGGTGGTCATGGCGGGTACCGCGACGACGCTGGACATCCTGACCGCCGATGGCCGTTTCGTCGGCGGCCACATCTTGCCGGGGATGTCGCTGATGCGGATGGCGCTCCGCGACGGCACCGCGAAGCTGCCGCCGATGGGCGGGCGGTACCGCACCCGGCCCCGCGACACCGCCGACGCCATCGTTTCGGGCTGTCTCAATGCGCAGGCGGGCGCTATCGAGCGCGTTTTCCGCCATATGGACGACCCGCGCGCCATTTGCCTGTTAAGCGGCGGCAGCGCCGACGAGATCGCGCCCTTGCTCGATATTCCATTTCAACGGGTCGAAAATCTCGTTCTCGACGGTTTGCACCGGATCGCGCGGGCTACCTGACATATCATGACAACGCTACGTTTTCTTTTCATTCTTTTCCTCTTGCTCAACATCCTGATTTTCGCCGCCGCGCGCGGCTGGCTCGGTTTTACTCCGCAGCCCGATAAAACCGATCCGGAGCGGATCAACAGGCAGGTGCATCCGGATCGCATCAAGGTTCTCAGCCAGACGCCGCCGAAGGTGCCCACGGCGGCACCCGAAGCGCCGTCCCTCCCGCCGCCGCCGCCCCCGCCACCGGCCCAGACATGCCTGGCATGGGGCGGACTCAGCGCCTCGCAGAACAACCGGCTGTTGTCGCTGTTCCGCGCGGCGGGCATCCAGGCCAAAACACGGGACGTTGAAATACCTGCGGCATGGAAGGTGCGCCTTCCGCCCCTGCCTACCCGCGAAGCGGCTGAAATTCTGGCGGACAGCCTCGTCGATCTGGGCATCGAGAAAGAGACGCTCCTGGTCGAAGAAACCGGCCCCAGGAAATTCGCCATTTCGCTCGGCGTATTCGCCAACAAGGCAAACGCCACCCGTTATCTCGAAACCATCAAGGCCAAGGGGCTTCACAACGCCGAAATCGAAACCCGCAGCACATCCGAACGCTATATAGAGGCCACGACCATTCCGGCGACGGCCGAGGCCATTCTTGTCGGGCAGTCTTTCGCCAAACGCCACAAGCCGTGCGTGCCATGACCGGGCATGCTCTCCGGATCGGCCTCACCGGCGGCATCGGCAGCGGCAAGAGCGCGGCGGCGGCGCGTTTTGCCGGACATGGCGTTACGATCATCGACACCGATGCCATCGCCCATGAACTGACCGCTCCCGGCGGTGCCGCGCTGCCTGCCTTGCGCGCCGCTTTCGGCGATACGGTCATCGCCGGAGACGGCGGACTCGACCGCGTTCGCATGCGCGCGCGCGTCTTTGCCGACCCCGCCGAACGCGCCCGCCTCGAAGCCATTCTGCATCCGATGATCGCCGCCGAAAGTTTGCGCCGTTGCGCCGTCGATACATCCCCTTATGTGGTCGTCGATATTCCCCTGCTGGCCGAAACCGGGCACTGGCGCGAACGGTGCGACCGCGTTTGCGTGGTCGATTGCCCCCGCGAAACGCAGATTGCCAGAGTCGCGGAACGCAACGGCCATTCGCGCGCCGAAATCGAAGCCATCGTCGCCGCCCAGGCAAGCCGTGAGGCAAGGCTTGCCATCGCCGACGACATCATCGACAACAGCGGCCCGCTAGATGTACTCCACGCCCAGGTCGACGTCCTCCATGAACGCTACAGTGCCTTGGCCAAGGCGGCTGTCACCCGCGCAAACGCGGAAAAAGTGCGCCCGGAAGCGCGCTTTCATTAGAGCGGTTTCTGTTCAAATGCAAACAGCACCTGCCGGAGATGTTTTTGTCATTTCATGGCGCGTGCCACCATGGTGTGCCATACGGCACATGGATTGCCGCGCTTCGCTCGCAATGACGAAGGTTCGAGGCATTACGACAAAGGTCGGCTGCCCCATTTCCGCACTGGAAGTCCCGTTTCTGTCGCATTTTTGACACACTCCTCGCCCCAGCTTGTACCAGCAATACGGGATGGGAGAAGCCCCCGCAAAAACAGTAAAAAAACATATTTACATTTCGGGCAAAGTTTCGCTAAGATGTAATCGTGCGTTACCGTCTCTTTCCCCTTCTGCTGGGCTTGCTGTTATCCGGCCCCACAAGTGCGAACGCCACGGAGTCCACGACTCTGGGCAACCTAGCACAAGCCACGGCTGCACGTTCTCAAGGCAACAGCCGAGGTTCGGTTACAGTAGCCCGCGCCGCGCGAAGCGGCCCGGTTCTCGGTCTTGCGGTCATTGCCGCGCTGAGCGCCACCCGCGCTGCCCGCAATCCGGTTCCCGTATTCACGCCGGGCGAGCTTTCCACGCATACGCCCGTGGCGGTCGTCGCCGCCGCCAATACCTTGCTGAACACGGCAAAGACAACCTCGGTCGGCGCGTCCCTACTTCCCGTGGTCACGCCCACCTATGCGGCGGCAGTGACTTCCGCGTCCAAGGCGGGTCTCGGGCTGTCGACGGCGGTACGGCACGCGCCGGGAGCGTCCGCCGTGCAAAGACTGCTTGGCGAAGGGCTGATGTACATCGGCGTCCCCTACCGGTGGGGCGGCGTCTCCCCAATCACCGGAATGGATTGCAGCGGCCTCGTCCAACTGGTTTTCCGCAATGCCGTGGGAATCAACCTGCCGCGTACCGCCATCGAACAGGCCACGCAGGGTAACCGCGTCAGCCTGCGCGATCTCAAGCCGGGCGATCTGGTGTTCTTCAACACGATTGGACGCAACATCTCCCATGTCGGCATCTATGTGGGGAACGGCAAGTTCCTGAACTCGCCCACCACGGGCAAATTCGTGCGTATCGACAAGCTCTATTCCCGCTTCTGGGGTACGCGCTATGTCACGGCTCGCCGCATCATCGACGATACCAAGCAAAGCCCGTCCCCCCGGCTCGTTGCCAATAGCGAAGCGGTTTCGCCTCCCTTGGCGAACTGACTTATTCCAAACTGACCCACTCTCGAACAGACAGCGCCGCTCATCGGCGACGGTGGCGTTGCGTTTTTTCCGGACACGCCTTGCAGGCGTCGCACTTTTCGCGGCTTGCGCGCTGACCCAGCGCCTGCTGTAGCGCACACACCGAACGGCGGCAACAGACGAAACTCACGCCCGCGCGATTGGCCGCGTCACGAAAGCTCTGCATGACGTTGTGGCCCAGGAAATCGGTGAACAGGATGACGATCCCCACCCCGGCGGGCAACGAAGCCACGCTACGGCGCTGGTGGCTGCTGTCCCGGCCACTGACGTGCGCCGCGATTCGTATACCAAACTGATGAAGGACTTCCGGAATGTTGCCGAGGCGATCGGCTCCAACGATGAGCGCGTCCGTTGGGGCGGACGCGATGGCGACGGTAGCGGTCATGGTACTTCCTCCAATGAGAACTGTTCTCAGATTATGGAGGCAAACACGCTATTTTGCAAATGATAATTTTTTACATTTTTAGATGATCTTCCATGCGTACCACGCAATCCATCCCTGCCTCACATCCCGCTACAATTCCGCCGCATGGCCCCGCAAATGATCCCCTGGCTCGGCGATTCCGCCGACTTTTCCGCCATCGACCCGGCCCTTGGCACGTCCGAGGGACTCGTTGCCGCGGGGGGCGAACTCTCTCCCGAATGGCTGCTTGCCGCCTACCGGTGCGGTATTTTCCCGTGGTTCAACGAGGGCGATCCCGTTTTGTGGTGGAGTCCGAACCCGCGCCTCGTGCTTTTCCCGCCCGAAATCCGCATCCGTCGCTCATTGCGCAAGGTACTGCGGCAACAACGCTTCGAGGTTCGCATCGACACCGCTTTTCCCGACGTGATCGCCGCCTGCGCCGCGCCACGCAAGTCCGGCGACGGCACATGGATCGTCCCGGCCATGCAAACCGCCTATATCGACATGCACGAACTCGGTTATGCCCACAGTGTCGAATGCTGGCGTGACGGGCAATTGGCGGGCGGGCTTTATGGCATGGCGCTTGGACGTGTTTTTTTCGGCGAATCCATGTTCTCGCGCGAAACCGACGCTTCCAAGGTCGCCCTCGTCCACCTAGCGAATCTGCTCGAAACAAAAGGTTTTGCCGTGATCGACTGCCAGATGACAACTTCTCACCTTCTCTCGCTGGGCGCGCGTGAAATCGCTCGCAGCCAATTTCTCGCCCTGCTCGAACAATGGGCATCCATCACAAATGAGCCACCCCGGCGCTGGTCTTCCGGGCAGGTACGGCCCGTCGGCCAGGGCATCCATGCGCCATAACGACGACTTTACCCCGATCCATTTCTACGCGACCGCGCCTTACACGTGCTCCTATCTGCCCGAGCGCGCGGCACGCTCGCAAGTCGCTTTTACCAAAATCATCGAGTCCCCCGGCGAGATTCCGGAAGCTGTCCGCGATGCCGATCTTGCCGCCGCATATGGCGTACTCGTCCAGCACGGCTTCCGGCGTAGCGGCACCTTTGTTTACCGTCCGCACTGCGACGAATGCGAGGCTTGCGTGCCCGTGCGCCTGCCCGTGCAGCGTTTCGTCCCCGACCGCAGCCAACGCCGGGCCATGCAGCGCCATGCTGACATCATCGCCCGCGATTGCCCGCCGACCTTCCTGGAGGAGCATTTCCTTCTCTACCGGCGCTATCTTCTCAGCCGTCATCCACGGGGCGGCATGGACGACGACAGCCGCGAACAGTATCGCCAGTTCCTGCTGCAAAGCCCGGTCGACACCTTCCTCGTCGAATTCCGCGACGACAGGGCATTGCGCATGGTCAGCGTCATCGACCGGCTGCCGGACGGGTTTTCCAGCGTTTATACGTTCTACGATCCCGATCTGCCGCGCGCCTCGCTCGGCACCTACGGCGTGCTCTGGCAAATCGAAGCCTGCCGCCAGCGATGCCTGCCCAATCTTTATCTTGGCTACTGGATTGCCGAAAGTCGCAAGATGGCCTACAAAACGCGCTTCCGCCCGATAGAAGCCTATCTCGACGGGCGATGGCGCGAGTTCGACGCCGACAAGGCGTGAATGCGAGGCAGGGACGGGCGCGTTATTCCTTCTGCGCGAGCTTGAGCCAGGTCGACACCACCGTATCGGGGTTGAGCGAAATGGTCTGGATACCTTCCCGCATCAGCCAGGCGGCGAAATCGGCATGGTCGGACGGCCCCTGACCGCAGATGCCGACGTATTTCCCGAGCCGGTTGGCGGTCTGGATGGCCTGCGACAGCAGTATCTTGACGGCGGGATCGCGCTCGTCGAAGGCGTTGGCGACCAGGCCGGAATCCCGATCCAGCCCCAGGGTAAGCTGCGTCAGGTCGTTGGAACCGATGGAAAAGCCGTCGAAATGCTGGAGGAACTGCTCGGCCAGCAGGGCGTTGGAAGGAATTTCGCACATCATGATGAGCTTGAGGCCGTTTTCGCCCCGCCGCAGGCCATGTTCGGCCAGCAGGTTAACCACCCCCTCGGCTTCGGCAAGATTGCGCACGAAGGGAATCATGATCTGCACGTTGTCGAGGCCGATTTCGCCTCTCACCTTTTTCATCGCCTCGCATTCCAGCTCGAAGCAGTCGCGGAAGCTCGCGGCGATGTAGCGCGATGCGCCACGGAAACCGAGCATGGGGTTTTCTTCTTCCGGCTCGTAGAGCGAGCCGCCCAAGAGCTTGCGGTATTCGTTCGACTTGAAATCGGACAGGCGCACGATCACCGGCTTGGGGTAGAAGGCGGCGGCGATGGTGGCGACGCCCTCGGCGAGTTTGTCGATGAAGAACTGGCGCGGACTGGCGTAGCCGCATGCGCGCCGGAGGATGTCCTCGCGCAGGGAGGACGGCACCTGGTCGATTTCGAGAATCGCCTTGGGGTGGATGCCGATCATGTTGTTGATGACGAATTCCAGCCGCGCCAGCCCGACCCCGCCATTGGGAATCTGCGCGAACTCGAAGGCAAGCTCGGGGTTGCCCACGTTCATCATGATCTTGACCGGCAACTTGGGCAGATTACCCATGTCGGTGGAGGTGATCTCGAATGCGAGCTTGCCGCGATAGACGTAGCCGGTGTCGCCCTCGGCGCAGGAGACGGTGGCTTCGTCGCCTTCGGAGAGCAGTTCGGTGGCGTTGCCGCAGCCGACGATGGCGGGGATGCCCAGTTCCCGCGCGATGATCGCGGCATGGCAGGTGCGCCCGCCGCGATTGGTGACGATGGCGCTGGCGCGTTTCATGACCGGCTCCCAGTTCGGATCGGTCATGTCGGTGACGAGGATGTCCCCTTCCTGGACGCGGCTCATCTCGGAGGCATCGGCCACGATCCGCACCGTTCCCGCGCCGATCTTCTGGCCGATGGCCCGGCCCCGGATGATGGCATCGCCGCTTTCCTTGAGACGGAATTTTTCCATCACCAGTCCGGCGCTCTGGCTTTTCACCGTCTCGGGGCGCGCCTGGAGAATGTAGAGCTTGCCGTCCTCGCCGTCCTTGCCCCATTCGATGTCCATCGGACGGCCATAATGCCGTTCGATGATGACCGCGTAGCGCGCCAGTTCCAGCACATCCTCGTCGGACAAGGCGAACCGGGCGCGGTCGGCTTCGGGCACATCCAGCGTGCGCACCGAGCGGCCCGCCTCCCGCGTGTCCGCGAAAACCATCTTGATGAGCTTGGAGCCGAGATTGCGCCGCACCACCGCCGGACGGCCCTGCGCGAGCATCGGCTTGTGGACGTAGAATTCGTCGGGATTCACCGCGCCCTGCACCACGGTTTCGCCGAGGCCGTAGGAAGCGGTGACGAACACCACATCCTTGAAACCGGATTCGGTGTCGAGCGAGAACATCACCCCGGAGGCTCCCGTGTCGGAGCGCACCATGCGCTGCACGCCCGCCGAAAGCGCCACTTCGGCATGGGTATAGCCCTTGTGCACGCGATATGCGATGGCCCGGTCGTTGTAGAGCGAGGCGAAAACCTCTTTCATCGCATGCAGGATATTGTCGTAACCGTGGATGTTGAGGAAGGTTTCCTGTTGTCCGGCAAACGACGCATCGGGCAAATCCTCGGCGGTGGCCGACGAGCGCACCGCGAAACTGCCGCCGTCCCCGTTCGCGGCGATGTGTTCGTAAGCCGTCTTGATGTCGGCCTCGAATCCGGGCGGAAAGGGCGTATCGACAATCCACTGCCGTATCTGCGCGCCGGTGCGGGCGAGCGCCTCGACATCGTCGACATCGAGCGCATCGAGCGCGGCGTTGATCCGGCGCGACAATCCCTCGTGCGCCAGGAACTCGCGGAACGCCTCCGCCGTGGTGGCAAAGCCTCCCGGCACGCGCACGCTCGACGGCAACTGGCTAATCATCTCGCCAAGGGAAGCATTCTTGCCGCCGACCTTGTCGACATCGGACATGCGTAGTTCTGCGAAGGGAATGACGTAGCGGGTCATGGGTGGCTTCCGGAATCCGGTCAGAAAAAGCAAAATGTGGATTCTACGGGAAAGGCCACGCGCACGCGCAACAGGGTTTGCCCCAATATTGATCTTGCCATCCGGTTTTCTCCCGGCCCCTTTCAACTGCAATCAGGTCAAACCGAATCCATGAACGGCCTTACGATCCGCACGGTTTTCTTCGTTTCAGATGGCACCGGCATCACCGCTGAAACCCTCGGCCACAGCTTGCTGGCGCAATTTCCCGATACGCGGTTTCATCAGGTGCGCATGCCCTTCGTCGACAATGTCTCCAAGGCGCGGGACTGCGCCCGCCAGATTCTCGAAGTCGCCCGCAACACCGGGCAGCGCCCCATCGTCTTCAGCAGCCTGGTCAACCCGGAAACCGTCGCGGCGTTGCGCGAAGCGCACGGCAGCGCGCTCTTTCTCGACCTGTTCGAGCGATTCATCGGTCCGCTGGAAAGCGAACTGGGGCAACACTCCACCCACACCGTCGGGCGCTTCCATGGCGTCGCCGAAAGCAACGACTACAAAAAGCGCATCGAAGCCATCAACTTCGCCATGACGCACGACGACGGCGTCTCCAGCGCCGCCGATCTCATCAAGGCCGACGTGATCCTCGTTGGCGTCTCGCGTTCCGGCAAAACGCCGACGAGCCTGTATCTGGCCATGCAATTCGGCGTCAAGGCCGCCAACTACCCGCTGATACCCGAAGACTTCGAGCGCAACAAACTGCCCGGCGAACTGCACGGCTATCGCGGCAAACTTTTCGGCCTCACGATCGCCCCCGAGCGGCTGGCGCAAATCCGCCAGGAGCGCCGCCCCAACAGCCATTACGCCAGCATCGAAAACTGCCGCTACGAAATCGAGGCCGCGCAAAAACTGATGCGCCGCGAAAACATCCGCTGGCTCGATTCCACCGCCAAATCCATCGAGGAAATCTCCGCCACCATCATGCAGACCGTGCGGATCGAAACGGACTTCTGAGCCGCGCCCCGTGCCGGTTCAATCCGCGTCGATCCGGTTGTCGTGGAGATTGCGGTAGGAATCCCGGAACAGCGCATCGACCTGCTCGGCATCGGGCCGGGGTGTTATCAGGCTCACCAGCGGCACGATCGCCAGCCCTGCCAGCATCGCCAGCGCCCCGGCGTTGATCGGCGAGGCGATGTAATGCCACACCATATTGGTGCACACCAGCGCCAGCGCAAAAACGAAACAGGCCCAGACGCTTGCCGTGGTGGTGCGCTTCCAGTAAAGCCCGTAGAGAAAAGGCGCAAGGAAAGAACCCGCCAGCGCACCCCAACTGATCGACATGAGTTGCGCGATGAAAGTCACCGACGAGTTGTATTGCACAAGCGCGATGACACCCGAAACGAGCACGAAACCGACGATCAACACCCTGATGGCGATGAGTTGAAGCCTCACGTCCATATCCCGGATGAAATTGCCCTTGAGGAAATCAATCGTCAGGGTAGAACTCGACGTCAACACGAGCGAACTCAGGGTCGACATCGAGGCACTCAGGACGAGCACCACCGTCAAACCGATAAGCATATCCGGCATGCTTGCCAGCATGGCCGGTATCACCGAGTCGTAGACCGGCGTACCGGCGGCGGTCAGGCTGACCCGATCCGCGACCAGCCGCCCGAAACCGCCCAGGAAATAGCTGCCGCCCGCCACGACCAGCGCGAACAGCGTCGAAATGATGGCCCCGCGCTTGATCGCGTCGCTGCTTTTGATGGCATAGAACTTCTGTACCATCTGCGGCAGCCCCCAGACGCCGAGCGAGGTCAGGATGAGCACGCCCGTCAGGTTGAAAAGATCCGGCCCGAAGAACGACACGAAAGCGCCCTGCATGCCTGCCGTGCCCGGGACATCGTTGGGCACTTGCGAGAGCGTGATCGCCGCCTGGGTGAAACCGCCATGGCCGTGCAGCACCGCGACGATGACGGCGACGATGCCGAACAACATGACGCAGCCTTGTACCAGATCGTTGACGGCGGTCGCCATGTACCCGCCGAGCACCACGTAGATGCAGGTCAGGAGCGCCATGGCGACGATGCACCATTCGTATGGCACGCCGAATGCCATGTCGAAGAGGCGGGAGAGGCCGTTATAGACGCTGGCTGTGTAGGGAATGAGAAAGACGAAAATAATCACCGCCGCCGCGATGCGCAGCCAGCGGCTCGAAAAGCGGGCACCGAAGAATTCCGGCATCGTTTGCGCCCGGAGATGATGCGTCATCGCCCGCGTGCGCGCGCCCAACACATACCAGGCAAGCAGGCTGCCGACGAACGCATTGCCAAGCCCGATCCACACCGCCGACATGCCGTATTTCCACCCGAACTGACCGGCATAGCCGATGAAGACCACCGCCGAAAAATACGACGTGCCATAGGCGAAAGCGGAAAGCCACGGCCCGACCTTGCGCCCGCCCAACACGAAACCGTCGATGTCGGTGGCGCTTTTCCGGGTATGGAACCCGATATAGATGGTGACGACAAAGAAAGCTGCCATCATGAGAAGTTTGAGGAACATGTCGTCAGTGCCGGTGTCGGGAGCGGAAGGGAGAAATACGGAAAATCTGTCGATTGTATCCCCGGCACGCCGAATGCGCCAAAAGCGTCTGCAAGACAGCTTCAGACAACTACCACAAGGGGTTGGCGCGCCGAAAGACCGTCTGGCGTACCTTGTAGCGATCTGCGCGCCTGCCCGGTCGTGTCTGACACGGGGTGGGCGGACGGACGGGGGATCGGTTATCATCGCGCTTTCCCGCAGCACAGTTCTCATGACCAAGTACGTCTTCGTTACCGGCGGTGTCGTCTCCTCGCTCGGCAAGGGCATCGCGGCGGCCTCCCTCGGGGCCA
>JAISNX010000063.1 GCA_031276015.1 Azoarcus sp. | reverse complement strand
ATTCTTTCCGGATGTATTTCCTCGTTTTCCACGGCAAGGCGCGCTTCGGCCAGGCGCAAGGGCACGATGGGCACGGTCATGATGACCCCGGCGCGCATCACGGCCTCGCGCCGGGGCAGCTGCCGCGCGAATCGCCCTTCGTCGTGACGCTGCCCCTGGTGTTGCTGGCGATTCCCTCGGTGTTGATCGGCCTTTTCACCATCGAGCCGCTGCTTTTCGGCAACGGGTTCGGCGAGGCGATTTTCGTCGGCGATAATCATCCCGCGCTCAAGGAAATGGCGGCATCCTTCCACGGCTGGCAGGAGATGACACTGCACGGCCTGATGGGCATGCCGACCTGGCTGGCGTTCGGCGGTGCCGTGACGGCCTGGGTTTTCTACATATTGTGGCCCGGCGTGCCCGCCGCCATGCGGCGCATCTTCGGCGCGATTTACACCCTGCTGGAAAACAAGTATTACTTCGACCGCTTCAACGAGGCCGTTTTCGCCGCGGGCGCGCGCCTGCTCGGCAATGGCCTGTGGAGGCGGGGCGACCTGGGCCTGATCGATGGCGTCGGGGTAGGGGGGGCTTCCCGGCTGGTGATGCTGGCGGGGCGCATCGCCAGCCTGTTCCAGACCGGTCATCTTTACCAGTACGCTTTCACCATGATCGCGGGGGTATTCGTCCTGCTGACTTTCTGGCTTTTCCTTTCCTGAACGCGATGGGGCTGTAAAACGACCATGACGGATATACCCTTCCTCAGCCTGGCGATCTGGATACCGATACTCGGCGGACTGCTGGTGCTGGCTACCGGCCCCGACCGCAATGCCCGGATGGCGCGCGTCGTGGCACTGCTGACGGCCATCCTCGGCTTTGCCGTTACCCTCCCGCTCTATATCGGGTTCGATGCCGCCAGCGCGGCCATGCAGTTCCGGGAGCACGCCGTCTGGATCGCCCATTTCAATATCCATTACCGCCTCGGCATCGACGGTATCTCGCTGTGGTTCGTGCTGCTCAATGCCTTCATCACTATCCTGGTGGTGATCGCGGGCTGGCAGGTCATCCAGAGCCGGGTCGCGCAATATATGGCGGCCTTTCTCATCATGTCCGGGCTGATGAACGGCATTTTCGCGGCGCTCGACGGTGCCTTGTTCTACGTTTTTTTCGAGGCTTCGCTTATCCCGCTCTATCTCGTCATCGGTGTGTGGGGCGGCCCCAACCGGGTTCGCGCGGCTATCAAGTTCTTCTTGTTTACGCTCGCCGGTTCGCTGCCGATGCTGCTGGTGCTGCTCTACCTCTACCAGAGCACCGGCAGCTTCGAGATTCTCCACTGGCAGCGCGCCGCCCTTTCAATGGGCGAACAATCGCTGATCTTCTTCGCCTTTCTCGCCGCTTTCGGCGTCAAGGTGCCGATGTGGCCGGTACACACCTGGCTGCCCGATGCCCACGTCGAAGCCCCGACCGGCGGCTCGGTGGTGCTGGCGGCCATCGCCCTGAAACTCGGCGCTTACGGCTTCGTGCGCTTCTCGCTGCCCATCGTGCCCGACGCCGCGATGGCCCACGCGCCACTCGTCATTGCCCTGTCGCTGATCGCCGTGGTCTACATCGGCTTCGTGGCGCTGGCGCAGGCCGATATGAAAAAACTGGTCGCCTATTCTTCGATCTCGCACATGGGCTTCGTGACCCTGGGCTTCTTCATGCTGAACCCGCTCGGCGTCGAAGGCGCGCTGATCCAGATGATTTCGCACGGCTTCGTTTCCGCCGCGATGTTCCTGTGCATCGGCGTGCTCTACGACCGCATGCACTCGCGCCAGATCGCCGACTACGGCGGCGTGGTGAACACCATGCCGAAATTCGCCGCCTTTTTCATGCTCTTCGCCATGGCGAATTGCGGACTGCCCGCCACCAGCGGCTTCGTCGGCGAATTCACTGTCATCCTCGGCGCGGTGCAGTACAACTTCTGGATAGGGCTGCTCGCGGCGACTACCCTGATCCTCGGCGCGGCCTATACGCTGTGGATGTACAAGCGGGTCGTGTTCGGCGCGGTGGCCAACGAAAACGTCGCCGGACTCGCCGACATCGGCGCGCGCGAATGCCTCATCCTCGCGGTTCTCGCCGCCTGTGTGCTGGCGATGGGCATCTACCCCTTCCCCTTTACCGACGTCATGCATACCTCGGTCGACGAGCTTTTGCGGCATGTCTCCGCCGGAAAACTCCCTTGAGCGGGCGCGGCCCGATAACGGACAGGTCAGAAAATGAACGTTCCCGACTTCTTTCCGGCAGCGGCTGAAATCTTCGTCGCGGTCATGGCGCTGGCAGTCATGCTGGCGACGGCCTTCGCCCGCGACACCGCGCGCAGCCTCGCCTACGCGCTCGCCCAGTTCACGCTGCTCGTGACCGCCTTCATCACGATATTCACCCTGGACACCGCCCCCGCCATCCACGGCTTCGGCGGGATGCTCGTGCACGACCTGCTCGGCAGCATTCTCAAGCTGATCGTCTGCTTCGCCATGATGATCGCGCTCTTGTACGGGCACGGCTACCTTGCCGAGCGCAAACTCGACCGCCCCGAGTATTACCTGCTCGCGCTCCTGATGACGCTCGGGATGATGGTGATGATTACCGCCAGTCATTTGCTGCCGCTCTACATCGGGCTGGAAATGATGTCGCTGTCGCTCTACGCGCTGGTGGCCTTCGACCGGGACAGCGTGCGCTCGACCGAGGCGGGGATGAAGTATTTCGTGCTCGGCGCGCTCGCCTCCGGCCTCCTGCTCTACGGCATGTCCATGATCTACGGTGCCACGGGCGCGCTGGAACTGCCCGCCATCGCGCAGGCCGTGTCGGCGCAGGCGGCCAACAAGCCGGTGCTGCTCCTCGGCCTCGTCTTTCTCGTGGCGGGCATCTCGTTCAAGCTCGGCGTCGTGCCCTTCCATATGTGGGTGCCCGACGTCTATCAGGGCGCGCCGACCCCGGTCACGCTGATCCTCTCCAGCGCGCCGAAACTCGCCGCCTTCGCGCTCGCCTTGCGCCTGCTGGCGACAGGGCTGCCCGGCCTGGCGGAACATTGGCAAAGCATGCTGATGCTGGTCGCCGCCGCCTCGATCGTCCTCGGCAACCTCGCGGCGCTGCGACAGCACAACATCAAGCGCATGCTGGCCTATTCCGGCATCTCGCACATGGGATTCATGCTGCTCGGGCTGCTTTCCGGCATTGCCGGAAAAGCGGATTCCACCGTCGTCGCCTACAGCGGAGCCATGTTCTACGCCATTGCCTACGTGCTCATGACCCTTGCCGCCTTCGGCATGGTCGTGCTGCTGTCGCGCGCGGGGTTCGACGCCGGGGAAATCGAGGACTTCAAGGGGCTGAACCGCCGCAGCCCGTGGTTCGCGGTGCTCATGCTGTTCGTGATGTTCTCCATGGCGGGCATTCCTTTCTTCATCGGCTTCTTCGCCAAGTTCGCCGTGCTCGCCGCCGTGATCGCCGCCGGTTACCTGTGGCTGGCGGTGCTGGCGATCGTCATGTCGCTGATCGGCGCTTTCTATTACCTGCGCATCGTCAAGCTCATGTATTTCGACGAACCGCTCGACGACACGCCGCTTGCCGCCTCGCCCGAACTGCAATTGATGCTTTCGGTCAACGGCGTGGCCATCGCCGCGCTCGGGCTGATGCCGGGAACGCTGTTGAGCCTGTGCAAGACGGCGCTGCTGTCCTCGTCGGTCACCGGCTGAGCAAAGGGGGACGGCACGAAAATGACGGAAAACCTCTCGGTCTGGATCGTGCTCGGGCTTGCCTTCGTGGCCGCCAACCTGCCGTTCCTGTTCGAGCGCGTGCTGTTCGTGCGCCGCACGGCATCGGGGCACAAGGCATTCGGCTGGCGTCTGCTGGAACTCCTCCTGCTCTATCTGGCCGTCGGCCTCTTTGCCGCCATGCTCGAACGGAGTGCCTACGGCAGCGTCTATCCGCAAGGATGGGCCTTCTACGTCACCACAGCCTGCCTGTTCCTGGTGTTCGCCTTTCCGGGCTTTGTTTACCGCTACCTGTGGCGCATCCACCGATGTGGCGCGAAAGAAGGACGCGGCATGACATGACCCGCCGCCATGTCCGCACGGACGCCTGGATTCCCGCCACGTTTCCCGGCCAGGTTTTCACCCCCGAAACCATCGTGCGCACTATGCTGGCACTGCGCGAAAACCACGGGCGCGTGCTGGAACCCTCGGCGGGAGAGGGCGCGTTTTCGCGGCATTTGCCGGAATGCGTGGCCATCGAGCTGGATGCCCGCATCGCCCCGCCCGGCGCGCGGATCATGGATTTCTTCGATTTCCCGGCAGACGAACGTTTCGACACCGTGATCGGCAATCCGCCTTACGTGCGCTACCGGGACATCGCCCCGGAAACCCGCGCGAAACTCGATTCGCGCCTGTTCGATGCCCGCTCCAACCTGTTCCTGTTCTTCATCGAAAAGAGCGTGCGCCATCTCGACGACGGCGGCGAACTGATCTTCATCGTTCCGCGCGAATTCATCAAACTGAGCGCCGCCGTCCGGCTCAACGCCTGGCTCCACGAACAGGGCACGATCACGCACTGGATCGAAACGGGCGACACGAAAATCTTCCCCGACGCGGCCCCCAATTGCGCGATTTTCCGTTTCGTGCGCGGCGATTTTTCCCGGCGCACACTGTACCGCCGCCTCGACATCGCGCAGTGGGACAGGCGCGAAATGGTGCTTCTCGATGGGCAGATCGCCTTTACCCACGCGCATTTGTGTGTGCCCATGAGCGGACTGTTCGATGTCCGGGTCGGTGCGGTTTCCGGGGCGGACAAGGTATTCACCCACCCGGAAGGCAATCTCGAAGTCGTCTGCTCGCACACGGCGGCAAGCGGCGCGACCCGGCGCATGATCTACGACATCCGCCATCCGCATCTCGACGGTTTCAAGCATCGCCTGCTTGGCCGCCGGGTGCGCTCGTTCAACGAAAACAACTGGTGGCAATGGGGGCGGGATTACTGCAAATCCCCGAAGCCGCGCATCTATGTAAACGTCAGAACCCGCCGGACGCGCCCGTTCTTCATCCATCCTTGTGCCGCCTACGACGGCTCCATCCTGGCGCTGTTTCCGAAAAATCCGGCCATGGACATCGAGCGCGCGCTGACCCTGTTCAATGACGCGGTGCCCTGGGAAGAACTGGGCTTCATCGTCGACGGACGCTATATATTCACCCAGCGCAGCCTGGCGACACTCATACTGCCCGAAGTTTTCGCCAGTCTGTCGCCCCGGGACGCGCGGTGAAACGCAGGGCATGAAAGGGAAGGGGGGCGAACGATGAATGCCGGGAAGAGGGCGCACTTGCGCGCATTGTCCGTCCTGGGGCCGCTATTGCTCGCGCTGTTCCTGCTGGGCGGCTGCGATGGCGGCGGTTCGCGCTTCCACGGCACCGACATCAGCGGCGCGAACTATGGCCGCGACTTCGCGCTGCTCGACCCGGACGGCAAAACCCGGCAGCTTGCGGACTTTCGCGGCAAGGTCGTCATGCTGTTCTTCGGCTTCATCCAGTGCCCGGACGTTTGCCCGACCACCCTCGGACGCGCGGCGGAAACGCGCCGCCTGCTTGGCGCGGACGGCGAGCGTTTGCAGATCATCTTCGTCACGCTGGACCCGACGCGCGACTCGCCGGAAATCCTGCGCGCCTACACCGCGGCCTTCGACGCGGACATCCTCGGACTCCATACCACGCCGGAAAAGACCGCCGAAACGGCCAAGGCTTTCCGCATCTACTACCGCAAAGTGCCGACGGGCAGCAGCTACACCATCGACCATTCCGCGATCAGCTATCTTTACGACCCCGAAGGTCGCCTGCGCCTCGCCGTCGGCCATCAAACCCCGCCCGAAGCCGTCGCCGCCGACGTGGCCGCGCTGCTCCGGGCCTCATCCACAACCGACGAGGAACAACCCCGATGATTTTCCGTCCGCCTGCCGCCGCCGTTTTTGCCGCGCTGCTTGTCGCCGCACCTGTTGCCCACGGCGAAGTCCGCATCACCGACGCATGGGTACGTGCCACGGTCGCGCAACAAAAAGCCACCGGCGCTTTCATGAAAATCACCTCGACGGTCGATGCCAGACTCGTCGAAGTTCGCGCCACAGTGGCCGGAGAAGCCGAGATCCACGAAATGAGCATGGACGGCGACCGCATGAAAATGCGCGCCATTCCCGCGCTGGCACTGCCCGCGGGCAAAAACGTCGAACTCAAGCCCGGCGGCCATCACATCATGCTCCTGAACCTGTCGGCCCGGATCGAAGAAAACAGCACGACACCGCTGACACTCGTCGTCGAAACGGCAACCGGCGAGCGGGAAACGATAAACATCGACGCACCGGCGCGAGCCTTGGGGAAACAGGGGCACTGAATATCGAACAGCCACACCTCGAACGGCGTGCATTTTGTGGTGTTCCGAACCGCTCGGGCATTTGACGCTCGCGGTTGCTTGAGCAGGAACGTAAATCCGCGGGAAGCGTAGAACGTCCGGCAGGAGCTTCCTGAAACGGCCTTAGTTACGATTACAATAATAATCGTGACTAAGCAAAGCAGCCAAGCGAGGTGACGACGAGGCGCATCAGCGTGGCTTCTCTTGGGCCTGCGCGACATACTTGGCTTCCAGTCGGTCGAACACCTCGTCGACGGGCTTGCGGGAACCGCTGGCGAATCCTGCGGCGATCTCGGCGCGTAGCGCATCCAGTTCCAGTTGTCGACGCTGCTCGTTCTCTTCGAGCAGGCGCAGGCCCGCGCGCACGATTTCACTGGCGTTGTTAGGGCAGATCAACTTTATGAGGCTCATGGCAAACCGACCGTCATTGCTAGGAGCGAAGGGACGTGGCAATCCATGCGGCCCATGGATTGCTGCGCTTCGCTCACAATGATGACGGTTTGAATTATTGTGGCGACGGTTTTGGGCATCACGATAGCCCGGCGGCAGGAAGTCGTTCCACATATTGACACACGCACCGCAAGATGTCGTACCCTTGCACAGTTTCGCCAATCACACCCTATTCCATGGAGGGATCGGTAATGCTGGAATCATTCGCCAGGCTGGTGAGCGACATCGACGGTGTTGTCTGGGGGCCGTATGTGCTGATCCCCCTGTTGTTGATTGTCGGGGTGGTGCTGACGGTCGGTCTGCGTTTCATGCCCTGGCGGGAGTTGCCGCATGCGTTCGCCACGATGTGGCGGGGCCGCCGCCATCATCCCGACCACGAGGGCGAGCTGACGCCCTTCCGCGCGCTGATGACCTCGCTGGCGGCCACGATCGGCACTGGCAACATCGTCGGCGTTGCGACCGCCATCCTCATGGGCGGGCCGGGAGCGGTGTTCTGGATGTGGGTGACGGCGCTCGTGGGAATGGCCACCAAGTTCTGCGAGGCCACGCTGGCGGTCAAGTTCCGCGAGGTGACGCCGGACGGCAAATTCGTCGGCGGGCCGATGTACTACATCAAGAACGGACTGGGACCGAAATGGAAATGGCTGGCCGCGCTGTTCGCCATTTTCGGCGTGGTGGCTTCCTTCGGGATCGGCAACATGACGCAGGCCAATGCGGTCACGGCAAACGTCGTCAAGTTGGGTACCGACTATGGACTGACCCTGGAGCCATGGGCCATTGCCATTGTGCTGCTTGTCCTGGCGAGCGCGGTGTTGATCGGCGGCGTCAAGCGCATCGGCCTGGTCGCGGGCACGCTGGTACCCGTGATGGCGCTGGTTTATGTGTTCGGCGGGCTGGCTGTGCTCGCGGCCAATATCGAGAAGGTGCCCGGCGCGTTCCGCCTGATTTTCGAGAGCGCGCTGTACGGTCATGCGGCAGTCGGTGGTTTTGCCGGGGCGGGCATCGCGGCGGCGATCCGGTTCGGGGTGGCGCGCGGACTGTTTTCCAACGAGGCGGGGCTGGGGAGCGCGCCGATCGCGCATGCCACAGCCATTGTCGACAACCCGGTCAAGCAAGGCTTGCTCGGGATGCTTGATCCGTTCATCGACACGATCATCGTTTGCACGATTTCCGCGCTCGTCATCCTGATTTCCGGGCAATGGATGGCTCCCGGCATCGGGGATGCCGACGCGGGTACGCTGACTTCCCAGGCATTTAGCACCACCATGGGCGAGTTCGGTTCCTGGCTGGTCACTACCGGGCTGGTGCTGTTCGCTTTTTCCACCATCCTCGGATGGTGCGTATATGGCGAGCGGTGCGTGATCTACCTTTTCGGTCACAAGGCGGCACTGCCTTATCGGGTCATTTTCACGCTCATCGTTCCCGTCGGGGCCATTGCCAAGCTGAGCCTGGTGTGGGATCTCGCCGACCTTTTCAATGGCCTGATGGCGATTCCCAACCTGATCGCCCTGCTGCTGCTCAGCCCGATCGTGTTCAAGCTGGCGCGAGAGTATTTCAGCCCGTCTGAAAACGGCCAGCCTGAAAAGGCGGATGCGTGATCGCCTGTCATGAGCCGATATGAGCCGATGAATCCCGCCAGTTTCATTCAGTGCTTCCTGCTGGAAGACCTCGACATTCGCGGCAGCATCGTGCGCCTTACCGGTGTGTGGCAGGCTTTGTTGCACAACCGCGCCTATCCGGCTGCCGTGGCGAGGCTGCTCGGCGAGATGGCGGCGGTTTCCGCCGTGATCGCCGGTAATCTCAAACAACCGGGGCGGCTGACTTTCCAGATACAGGGAAGCGGCCCGGTAAGCCTGCTCGCGGTCGATTGCACGGCGTCGCTCAATTTGCGCGGTTATGCCAAGGTCGGGTCGGAGGCCGGTATCGCGGACGCGGATTTATTGTCGCTGGTCGGCGATGGCCGTCTGCAATTGAGCCTGGAAATGGAAGGGCTGGAACAGCCTTACCAGAGCTTTGTGCCGCTCGTGGGGAGCAGCATTGCCGAGGTGTTCACGGGCTATCTCGAACAATCCGAACAGCAGCCTGCCAGGTTGTGGCTCAGTTGCGATGAAACCGCCAGCGCCGCGCTGTTCCTGCAAAAACTCCCCGATGCCGATGCCAGGGACGCCGACGGCTGGACGCGCATCACGACCCTGGCCGACACGGTGAAGCCCGACGAGTTGCTCGTCCTCACGTCCCCTGCCCTGCTCCACCGGCTTTTCACCGAAGAAGATGTGCGCCTTTACGCTGCCCGCGCAGTGACCCACCATTGGCCGCCCGAGCCGGAAAAGGTTGCCGCCATGCTGCGCACCGTTGGCGAGAAGGAAATCCGCGCCGTGCTGGCCGAAAGCGGCGAACTCGTGATCCGCGACGAGTTGTCGAATCACACCTACCGCTTCGGCAGCAAGGACATCGACGCGATTTTCCAGTTGCGAACCTTGCACTGAAAAGGCGTTCATTTCCTCACGACCAGGCGCTTGGCGATTTCCGAAGCATATGCCTGTGCTTCAACGATTCGCCGCGCCGCTGCGGGAAACGATAATCACCGTGAAGCATTTACTTCAATTGCTTGAAAGAATATGATCCGTGGGGTTTTCACAGCAAGACGTTTCCATTCGGCAAGGATGACGCATGTACCGAGCACTGATCGCGCACACCCCACTTGGCGAAACCTGGTGGGCGACCCGGCTGGAGGGCGAGGAAGCATTGAGCACGCTCTACGCCTTCCACCTGGGCCTCGAATCGTCCGACCCCGACATCGACTGCCAGGCGCTCATCGG
>JAISNX010000005.1 GCA_031276015.1 Azoarcus sp. | reverse complement strand
GGTGATGTCGGTGAGTTCGAGCGTCACGCGCAGATCGGGTTTGTCGGAGCCGTAGCGGTTCATGGCTTCGGCCCAGGTCATGCGCGGGAAAGGGGCGGGCAGGTCGACGGCGAGCGTTTCCCGGAATACGCTGCGGATCATTTCTTCCATCAGCGAGGTGATACCCGCGATGTCCAGGAACGAGGTTTCTATATCGACCTGGGTGAATTCGGGCTGGCGGTCGGCGCGCAAATCTTCGTCGCGGAAACATTTGACGATCTGGTAATAGCGGTCGAAACCGGCCACCATCAAAAGCTGTTTGAAAAGCTGCGGGGACTGGGGCAGGGCGAAGAACTGCCCGGCGTGGACGCGCGAGGGCACCAGGTAGTCGCGCGCGCCTTCGGGCGTGCTTTTGGTCAGCATCGGCGTTTCGATGTCGATGAAGCCGTGGGCGTCCAGGAAGCGGCGGAAAGCCATGGCGGCCTTGTAGCGCAGCATCAGGTTTTTTTGCATCCGGGGGCGGCGCAGGTCGATGACGCGATGGGTCAGGCGCACGGTTTCGGACAGGTTGTCGTCGTCGAGCTGGAAGGGGGGCGGTGCCGAGGCGTTGAGGATTTCGATGTCGTGGCACAGCACTTCGATTTCGCCGGAAGCGAGGTTGGGGTTTTCCGTGCCCGCCGGGCGGCGGCGCACCTTGCCGGTGAGCTTGAGGCAGAATTCGTTGCGGATGGCCTCGGCGGTCTTGAACATGTCCGGGCGATCCGGGTCGCACACGATCTGCGCCATGCCTTCGCGGTCGCGCAGGTCGATGAAGATGACGCCTCCGTGGTCGCGGCGGCGATGAACCCAGCCGCAAAGTGTAACGATCTGGTCGAGGTGGGTGGCCGTCACTTGGCCGCAATAATGAGTTCGCATGGAAAGGAATGTCGGGGGTTCAATGGGAATCGGAGAGGGATGGGGCGGATTCCAGCGTATGCGCGGGCGGTGCGACCACCCCCATCGAGATGATGTATTTGAGCGCCTCATCGACGCTCATGTCGAGTTCGATGACGTCCGTCGCGGGCAGCATCAGGAAAAAGCCGGAAGTCGGATTGGGTGTGGTGGGGACGTAGATGCTGAGATAGTCGCCCGCCAGATGTCGGGCAACATCGTCGCCCGGCGTGCCGGTGAGGAAGGCGATTGTCCATGTGCCCCGACGCGGGTACTGCACCAGGAGCGCCTTGCGAAAAGCCTGGCCGCTGCTGGAAAAGAGCGTGTCCGAGACCTGCTTGACGCTGTAGTAGATGGACTTGACCACGGGAATGCGCGCCAGCAGCCCCTCCCAGAGTCGCACGAGTTTTTGCCCGAGGACGTTGGCGGCAATGACGCCGGTGGCGAAGAGGATGAAGATGCACAGGACGACGCCAAGACCGGGAATGTCGAAACCGAGAACGGTCTGCGGTTGCAGGTGCCGGGGCAGCCAGGGCATCACCCAGCCGTCGAGCAACTCGACGATCCAGGTCAGCACCGTGAACGTGATGGCAAGGGGTATCCAGATCAGCAGACCGGTGATGAAATATCTCTTCACGTCGGAAAACCCGGTTTGCATGGTGTCATGACGGTTGGCAGCAGGCGCAGCCAGCGCCGCAGGGCGGCGGGGTTTCGCTCGCGGCGGGGGCCTTGTCGGTTTTGCCGGGCTTGTTGCCGCCCTTGAAATCGGTGGCGTACCAGCCGCTGCCCTTGAGCTGGAAGCCCGCCGCCGAGATTTGCCTGACGTAGTGGCCGCCGCAGGCCGGGCAGACGGTGAGCGCGTCGTCGCGCATCTTTTGCAGATGTTCCTTCTGGAAGCCGCAATCTTCGCAACGGTATTCGTAAATGGGCATGAAAGCCTCCCTGAAAATGAAGCCCGACAGTTTAGCGTAACGCGCGGACGCGCGTTGCCGGAAGTGTGTGAGATGAGGGCGGGGACGCCCGTTTCAAGAGACCGGGATGATGGTGGGCAGCCAGGCGTTGATCGCCGTGCCGTGGAAAAGGGCGATCAGTCCCGCGATGGCGAGGTAGGGGCCGAAAGGAATGGGGGTGCCGCGATTGAGCCGTTTCGTCACGATCAGGCCGATGCCGATCACGGCCCCGGCAAGCGAGGCCAGCAGGATGACGGGCGGCAGTATCTGCCAGCCGAGCCAGGCACCGATGGCCGCCAGCAGCTTGAAATCGCCGTGCCCCATGCCTTCCTTGCCGGTGATGAGCTTGAACAGCCAATACACCGACCACAGGAAAAGGTAGCCGACCATGGCACCGACGACGGCGTCGGCGAGGGGAACCCAGGTCGCGCGCAGGTTGAAGGCCAGGCCGAGCCACAGCAGGGGCAGGGTCAGGTTGTCGGGCAGCAGCTGGGTGTCGAAGTCGATGAAGGCCAGCGTGACCGTCGTCCAGATGAAGATCAGGGCACCCACCGTGGCGGGGTTGAAGCCGAAATGCCAGGCCGCGTAGCCGGAGAGCGCCGCCGTCAGGGCTTCCACCAGCGGGTAGCGGAGGCCGATGGGCGTTTTGCACTGGCGGCAGCGGCCACGCAGGGCGATGTAGCTCAGCAGCGGGATGTTTTCCAGCGCCGAAATCATGTGCCCGCAGTGGGGGCAGCGCGAGCGCGGCCTGGAGAGGTCGAGGCGCTCGCCCTCCAGGCCGGGAAGGGTGTCGCCGCGCAGGGCGGCGGCTTCTTCCAGCCATTCGCGTTCCATCATCTTGGGCAGGCGATGGATGGCGACGTTCAGGAAGCTGCCGACGCAGAGGCCGAGCAGGGTGACAAGCGGGATGAAAACGAGGGGATCGCTGAATGGGCCTTGCATGTACGGGAGAAAGGGAAAGAGGAAAAGGGGTCAGACGGCTCCGCCGAGCTTGAATATCGGCAGATACATGGCGATGACCAGCCCGCCGATGACGACGCCGAGAAAGACCATTATCAGGGGTTCGAGCAGGGTAGACATGGCGGCAACCGCATCATCGACCTCCCGGTCGTAAAAATCGGCAACTTTGGTGAGCATGCTGTCGAGCTGGCCGGATTCTTCGCCGATCGCCACCATCTGCACGACCATGGTCGGGAACATGCCGGAATCCTGCATGGCGAGATTCAGGCTTTGCCCGGTGCTGATGGAGGTCTGGATGTCGCGCGTGGCCAGCATGTACAGGTGGTTGCCCGAGGCGCTGCCCACCGAGTCCAGCGCCTCGACCAGCGGCACGCCAGCGGAGAACATTGTAGACAATGTCCGCGACCAGCGGGCAATCGTGGCCTTGCGGACGATCTCGCCCAGTACCGGCAGTTTGAGTATCAGGCGGTCGAAAGCGATCTGCATAGGCACGGATCGCTTCAGGGCGGCGATGAGCGCCATGATGGAACCGACCAGGATGCCCAGGATGGCCCACCAGTACGCGACGAAAAAGTCGGATATGGCAATGACGAGCAGCGTCGGCCCCGGCAGTTCGGCTCCGAAGCCGGCGAACACGTCCTTGAACGTGGGCACGACCCAGATCATGATGATGGCGACGACGATCATCGAGACGGTGATGACGGCGGTGGGGTAGAACAGCGCTGATTTGATCTTGCCCTTGATGGCGAGGATTTTTTCTTTATATGTCGCCAGGCGATCCAGGATGGTGTCGAGGATGCCCGCCTGTTCTCCCGCCGCGACCAGGTTGCAGAACAGTTTGTCGAAATAGACCGGGAACCGGGAAAACGCCTGCGACAGGCTGGAGCCGGTTTCGACATCGCCGCGCACTTCGTTGAGCAGGCGGCTCAGGCCCGGATTGCCGGTGCCCTTGATGCCGATGTCGAACGCCTGCAACAGCGGTACGCCGGATTTCATCATCGTCGCAAGTTGGCGGGTGAAAAGCGCGATGTCCTTGTCGGACACTTTGTGCGCGCGCGACATCGCCTGTTTCTTGACCTTGGTGACGGTAATGCCCTGCCGCCGTTGCGAAACCCTGACCACGGTGTCGCTGGCCGCCCGCATTTCGCCGCGAATGGTCTTGCCGGTTTTGTCCCGGCCTTCCCAACGGTAGAGGTTTTCCCTGGAATGCCCTTGCGGGCCGCGCGTGGCCCGGGATGCCGGTGCGGATGCTGTCGCCATGATGTCCTCTTTTGCCGTGTTGTGGCGCTTGTGCCTTGTGTTTACTCGTTGGTCACGGCCAGGACTTCTTCGAGAGACGTGACGCCCTGGCGTACCTTGAGCAGGCCGGAACGGCGCAGATCGCTGACGCCTTCCGTCCCGGCCTGGGCCGCGATGTCCATCGAATTGCCGCCCGTCATGATGATGCGGGCGAGTTCCTCGCTGACCGGCATGACCTGGTAGATGCCGACCCGCCCCTTGTAGCCGCTCCCCTTGCAGCGGTCGCAACCCGCCGGGCCATAGGGCTGCCAGCTATCGTCGAGTTCGTCGGCGCGGAAACCCGCTTGCAGCAGGGATTCGATCGGGATGTTGGCGGGTTTTTTGCACGAACACAGGCGGCGCGCCAGGCGTTGCGCCGTGATGAGGATGACCGAGGAGGCGATGTTGAAAGGTGCGACCCCCATGTTCTTGAGGCGTTCGAGCGTGGTCGGCGCGTCGTTCGTGTGCAGCGTGGAGAGCACGAGGTGCCCGGTCTGCGCGGCCTTGATGGCGATTTCGGCGGTTTCGAGATCGCGGATTTCGCCGACCATGATGACGTCCGGGTCCTGGCGCAGAAAGGCGCGCAGGGCCGAGGCGAACGTCAGGCCCGCCTTTTCGTTGACGTTGACCTGGTTGATGCCCGCGAGATTGATTTCCGCCGGGTCTTCCGCGGTCGAAATGTTGACGCCGGCCTTGTTGAGGATGTTGAGGCAGGTGTAGAGCGATACCGTCTTGCCGGAGCCGGTCGGGCCGGTGACGAGGATCATGCCGTAGGGGCGGGCGATGGCGTCGAGCAGCGTCTGTTTTTGATCCGGCTCGTAGCCGAGCGCGTCGACGCCGAGCATGGCCGAACTCGAATCCAGGATGCGCATGACGATCTTTTCGCCGTGCAGGGTCGGCAGGGTAGACACCCGGAAGTCGATGGATTTGTTCCTGGACAGGACGAGCTTCGTCCGCCCGTCCTGGGGAATCCGCTTTTCGGAAATGTCCAGGCGGGAAATGATCTTGATGCGCGAGGCGATTTTTTCCTTCAGCGCCAGGGGCGGCTGGGCGACTTCGTGCAATATGCCGTCGGTGCGGACGCGGATGCGGTAATACTTTTCGTAAGGCTCGAAGTGGATGTCTGAAGCCCCGTCGTTGATGGCGTCGACCAGCACTTTCTGGATGAATTTGACGATCGGGGCGTCGTCGACGTCGGAGGCGGAGGTGTCCTCTTCGGCGTCGCCTTCGAGCGCGACATCCATCGCGCCCAGTTCGCCCTCCATGCTGAAGTTTTCCAGCGCCTCCCTGGCCGAAGTGCCCGTTTTCTCGACGAGCCTGGCCAACTTGTCGACTTCGGCAATGACCAGTTCGAGCTGCATGCCGGTCTGGAAGCGGATTTCGTCGAACACCCGCATGTTCGACGGATCGGCAACGGCCAGCGTCAGGTGGTTCGGGTTCGTGCGTTGCGCGAGTGCAATGACCTGGTGTTTGCGCACCAGATTGGCGTCGATCACATTCTTGGGCAGGTGGTTCGGGTCGACGGCGGCCACATCGAGCAGGGGATAGCCGAAAGTCTCGGAAGCGAACGTGGCGATGTCGCGCGCCGAGAGCAATCCGCGCTGCGTCACTTCGTGCAGGAATGCGTTCGTCGCGCCCTCGCCGGTCGTGCAGGCGGCGGCGTCCGTTTCGGACAAGCGGTTTTTCTGGACGAGGGCGCGGGCAAGCCCGCTCAGCGCAGTCTGTGGGTTGGCTGTCATTTCCCGCTCATCAGGCCATTGGCACCATCCTGTCATCTTGCGGGGTGCCGGATCGTGAAACGTATGAAGCGTATTGGATGATGGGGTTAACCTACGCCAAGCCCTATCTATACAGCAGGACTTCTATCACGAAGCGGCTACCGACATAAGCCAGCATCAGCGCGATGAAGCCCGCCAGCGTCCAGCGCAGGGCAACGCGGCCACGCCAGCCGCGAAAATACCGGCCAACGAGGAGCACGCCGAACAACAGCCACGAAATCGTTGCGAATATCGTTTTGTGTTCGAGCCGGAAAGCGGTGCCGAACAGGCTTTCCGTGAAAACGATGCCGGTAATCAGCGTCAGGGTAAGCAGCACGAAAGCGGCCCCGATCAGGCGGAAAAGCAGGGTTTCCATGGTCAGCAGCGGCGGCAGGTTCGCCAGCGCGCGGGAAAAGCGGGCATGGTGGAGCTGCCGCGCCGCCATGGCCATCAGCATCGCATGCAGGGCGGCGAGCATGAACAGGCTGTATGCGAGCATGGCGATGATGAAATGGATGCGAAAGACCGGCGATGCGATATTGCTGTCGGACAGCACATGATTGCCGGGGAAAAAGGCCGTCAACAGGCTGGCGAGCGCCCCCGCGGGCAGCACGATAGCGCGCAGCCCGTCGAGCCGGGTATAGAAGGTCTCCACCCAGTAAAAGCAGATCGCCAGCCACACGGTGAGCGAGAGCGCGACACTGAAGCCGAAGCGCATCTCGCCGCCGGGGAAGATCGCCATGCGCAAGGCGAAGCCGTGCGCGCACAGGGCGAGAACGAGCGCCCCGCGCTCAATGCGCGCCGTGGCCGTAGACGGCGCGCCAGCCCGCGCGCGCCAGCAATAAAGCCCGAGCACCATATAAAGGACGGCGGGGAGAAGATGAAGTAAAATCTGTGACATTTGCGAGTTAGTTTACCCTGATTCGCAGGTTTTCATTTCCGCCACGACGGGAGTCCGGAACAACCCATATGCTCGACAACCTCACGCAGCGCCTATCGAGAGTCGTCAAGACTCTGCGTGGCCAGGCCCGCCTTACCGAAGATAACATCCAGGACGCCATGCGCGAAGTCCGCATGGCCTTGCTCGAAGCCGATGTCGCCTTGCCCGTGGTGAAGGAATTCATTGCCAGGGTGAAGGAAAAAGCCCTCGGGCAGGAAGTCGTCGGCTCCCTGACGCCGGGCCAGGCGCTCGTCGGCGTCGTGCATGACGAACTCTGCACCCTCATGGGCGGCGTCCATCAAGGGCTGAACCTTGCCGCGCAGCCTCCGGCGGTGATCCTGATGGCCGGTTTGCAGGGCGCGGGCAAGACCACCACCACCGGCAAGCTCGCCCGCCTGTTGCGCGAAGAACAAAAGAAAAAAGTGCTGGCCGTCTCCGCCGACGTCTACCGCCCGGCGGCCATCGAACAACTGAAAACCGTGGCCGCGCAGGCGGGCGTCGACTTCTTCCCTTCCGACGCCGGGCAGCGCCCGGTCGACATCGCGCTCGCCGCGCTCGACTTCGCGCGCAAGCACCACCATGAAGTGCTCTTTGTCGATACCGCCGGTCGCCTGGCGATAGACACCGCGATGATGGACGAAATCCGCGCCCTGCACGCGGCGCTCGATCCGGTCGAAACGCTTTTCGTCGTCGACGCCATGCTCGGGCAGGACGCCGTCAACACCGCGCGCGCCTTCAACGAAGCCCTGCCGCTGACCGGCGTGGTGCTCACCAAGCTCGACGGCGACGCGCGCGGCGGCGCGGCCCTCTCGGTGCGCCACGTCACCGGCAAACCGCTCAAATTCGCCGGAGTCGGCGAAAAACTCTCCGGCCTCGAACCCTTCCACCCCGACCGCATGGCGAGCCGCATCCTCGGCATGGGCGACATCCTCGGTCTGGTGGAGGATGCCCGCCGCCGCGTCGACGAAGAACAAGCGGTCGAACTCGCCCAGAAACTCAAGAGCGGCAAAGGCTTCGACCTCAACGACTTCAAGGCGCAGATCGGGCAGATGCGCAAGATGGGCGGCATCGCCTCGCTGCTCGACAAACTGCCCGCGCAATTCGCCCAGGCCGCCGGGCAGATGCATGGCGGCATTGAGGAAAAAGCCATTGCCCGTATCGAAGGCATCATCAACGCCATGACCCCGCTGGAGCGCGCCCGCCCCGAAATCCTCAAGGCCAGCCGCAAGCGCCGCATCGCTGCGGGGGCTGGCGTGCAGGTGCAGGAAGTCAACCGCCTGCTCAACCAGTTCGGGCAAATGCAAAAAGTCATGAAACAGTTCGCCAGGGGCGGCATGGGCAAAATGATGCGCGCCATGAAAGGCATGATGGCCGGCGTTCCCGGCCTGCGCTGACAGCGGAGCAACGACACCACGATGTATGCCCTGTTCATCGCCCTGAGCCGTTCGATACGCAGCATGCTGCGGCTCGACGTTTTCGGCCACCTCATCTGGCCGGGCATCGTTTCCGCGCTCCTGTGGCTGGCGATCGCGGTGTTTTCGTGGACGACGCTGATCGGCGGCATCATGCAATGGGTCGAAGGATGGGGATGGGGCATCGGCGACCAGATCAGCGCCTCGGCCCTGTTGGCGGGCATCGTGTTTTTCCTCGTCAAGTTCGCGGTGGTCTGCGCTTTCGTGCCGCTTTTCTACGTCACATCCCTGGCGCTCGTCGCCCTGGTCGCCCTGCCCATGATGCTCGACCGCGTCGCGCAGCGCGACTACGCCGACCTCGAACAACGGCGCGGCGGCTCCAACATGGGCAGCATCGTCAATACCATCACGGCTTTGCTGTGGTTCACGCTCGTCTTCATCCTCTCGCTGCCCCTGTGGCTGATACCCGGCGTATCGCTCGTCGCGCCGCTGCTCGCCACGGGCTGGCTCAACCAGCGCGTATTCAGCTACGACGCCCTGATGCGCCACGCCGACCGGGACGAACTCGCCCGTCTGCGCGAGAAACTGCGTCCCTCGCTCCTGTTGCTCGGCGGCACCACCGTTCTTTTCGCCTATGTGCCGCTCCTGAACGTCATTGCTCCGGCCCTGTCCGGCCTTGCGTTCGTCCATTTCCTGCTCGAAGCCCTGCGCCGCGAGCGCGGCGTGAGCCTTTGCGGCCCCGAAGTGGCCAGCACCTTGTCCGGCGGCCAGCCGGTTCCGATACCTGCCGTGGGGAACAGCCCATGAAAATGCTCCACACCATGCTGCGCGTCGGCGATCTCGACCGTTCGCTGGCCTTTTACACCGAAGTGCTTGGCATGCGCCTGCTGCGGCGGCAAGACTATCCCGACGGTAAATTCACGCTCGCCTTCGTCGGCAGCGGGGACGAAAACGCTGCCGAACTCGAACTGACCTGGAACTGGGGCATCGACCGCTACGAACTGGGCACCGCCTATGGCCATATCGCACTCGAAGTCGACAATGCGCAAAAAGCCTGTGACGTAATTCGCGCTCGCGGGGGTAATATCGTGCGTGAAGCGGGGCCGATGAGACACGGTTCCACAGTCATTGCGTTCATCGAGGATCCGGACGGTTACAAGATAGAACTGATCGAACGGAAAACCGATGTCGGTGAAGGCGTCAATAAATGAGAACGCCTCGCGTCTGTGTCGCCCGGCAGTTTCGGGAAGGGGGAAAATATGATTATCATGAAGCATGTTCCGTATGCGTTTGCCGTATTCTTGTTTCTGGGCGAGGGGCTGTTCGGGAGCGCGGCGGCCCATGCGGACGTCACCATAACGGGCTGTCTTGCGGGCAGGGACAAAACGGAGACCGAAAAAGTCACGAAAATCGCCGAGGAGACGCGGCACGCAAAAAGGGCCGCCGATCGTGGCGATTACGCCGTCGCCTTGAGGCGCTACCAGAATGTGCTCTCGAACATGGTGGAGATGCACGGCGCGCAACATGGATGTGCCGCCCACTACCGGAACGAGGTCGGCGTCGTTCATATGAACATGGGGCAATACGACAAGGCGCGCGACATGTTCGTCCGGGCAGCCGAGATCGTCGGTAAATCGGATACCGACCTCGGAACCGATGCCACCGCGATTTACAGCAACCTGGGTCATGCGCTTGGCGAATTGGCCGACTACGACAAGGCCAGGGAGTGGCACCTGAAGGCGCTGGCGATCCGCGAGAAACGGGGAAGCGACGACACGGCCAGCATCTACGACGACATCGCCTCCCTGTACGACCGCCAGAGCAATTACGGCAAGGCGCTGGAATGGTATGCCAAGGCGCTCGTGATTCGGGAAAAGGAATTGGGGATACGCCACCCACATATGGCCACGACCTACGACGGCATCGCCTCCGTACACGAACACATGGGCGAATACGGCAAGGCGCGGGAATGGCGCAACAGGGCGCTGGTGATGCGGGAAAAAATGTTCGGCGGCAACGGCCCGGAAATGGCGTCCACCTACTACAATGCCGCCGTCGCCTATTTTAAGCAGGGCGATTACGCCAACGCGCTTTCCTCCTACGAAAAAGCACTCGCAATCGAAGAAAGAACCCTGGGCAGGCAGCACCCCTCCACCGTAGCGACCTACAACGGCATCGCCAGCATCCATGACAAACAGGGCAACTACGGCAAGGCGGCGCAGTGGTACGAAAAAGCACTCGCGGCCAGCCAGAAGGGCGGGGAAGGGCAAAACGCCGTCACCTACAACAACCTTGCCGTGGTCGTTGCCAGGCAGGGCAATCACAAGAAGGCGCTGGACTACCTGCAACGGGCGGTAACGATCCAGGAAAAGCTGGTGGGCAAGGAACACCCCGACATCGCCACCACCTACACCAATATCGCATGGGTGTACTTCCAGCAGCACAACTTCGTGCAGGCGGCGGAATGGGCGCGGAGAGCATTGGCGATCAACGAAAAAGTATTGGGGCTGGATCACCCTTCCACGATCACCGCCTACAGTAACGTCGCCATGGCCTATTACCGGCAAAAAAACTACGATCAGGCGCTTTCCGAATACCTTCGGGCTTACCGGGTATACCGAACCCGTTTCGGCAGGGATCACCCGCAAACGAAGCTTTTCAGAACCAACATGGAAAACACCTACCGGCAAACCAAGAATCCCCGCGCCTTCACCGATTGGCTGGCGGAATTCATGGGGTAGGGCGGTTTCTGCTCAATTCAAAAATATGGGCATTGCCGGTTGGGAAGGTTTTTTCGTCATTGCGAGGCGCGAAGCGTCGCGGTAATCCATGAGGCTTGTGGATTGCCGCGCTTCGCTCGCAATGACGAAGGTTTTGGGCATTGCGGCTAAGGCTTTGGGTATTGCAACGCTCTCCATAATCGTCATTGCGAGGCGCGTAGCGCCGTGGCAATCCATGTGCCCGTGATTCCCGCAACGCCGCCCGTCAGTGCGGGTGATTGCCGCCGCAGGGTGCTCGTCATGGCAACTGAATAGCCGCAGCCCGCTTACACGACGGAACGTTGGCGTATGTTGTGCAAAGTTCGTCGATGCGACGGGTATAGCTCTGAATGAAACAATCCAAATCTTTGCATTTATCGCGTTGGCGAAGCCATGCGCGTTGCCCAAGGGCAAGTGTCTTTTGCCTGTCGGCTTTGAGGCTGGCTTTGATTTGTTTGTAATTTTGATCGAGAACCGCGTCGTATTTTGACAGCATAGAATCGGCGCAGACAAATTGCTCGCCCAAGCTGGATTGTTTGGCGCAATCGAAGCTTGGAGAAACGGGGGTAAACGTAGAATCAAAGCTGATGGCCTTAATGGCTTCGAGAACTGCATCTATCTCAATTTTAACATCATAATATATGTACCCACTGCCACATATGGCTTGGTGCCCATTATTTTGATTGATACAGAGCACAAAATCTTTTATTGGAGGCGTAGGGTCAGGTTTGCCTCCCATATCTTCTGGATCGGAAGGAGTATTCATTACTGTTAGCACACCATTCCAATTGGTGCCAGCAATTTCAAATCCTTGTAATTCTTGCTCCAGATATGCGCTGACAGGAGTATGATTTTTACCAGTAACCCATACACCATTATGGCGATATGAACCAGAAAGGCTATTGATTTTATCTTGAGAATAGCCTGTTGCACAGTATAAATCAAACCCTACCGAATTTCTTTCATAGATACCAAAACTATCAGTAAGGGATGAGGAGAGCGGGTAATTATAAGAAACATAATAAAAAGGAGGGTTTCCATAAATACGAGACGAAGATGCATCATTCTTGACCAAATCAATATTGAACTTGCATTGCCCCATTGTGTAGTGCTGCCTAATGGCTGTCTTATCTTCATTTTTGGCATGGATATATTCGGAAAAAAGCGTTAGAACCAGTAATATATGAACGAAAGGGTGAGGAGAATGTTTCATGGCTTTCTCGGCGTATAGCCTTCCGGTGAAAATTGTGGGTGATTGCCGCCGCAGGGTGCTCGTCATGGCAACTGAATAGCCGCAGCCCGAGTGCACGCCGGAACATCGGCGTATGTCGTGCAAAGTTCGTCGATGCGGTGGATATAGGCATCCGTCAGACATTTCAGGGTTTTGGCGCTATAGAGCATGGTTTCGCAAGCGTTGCGCTGTTTGATCCATGCGCGTTGCCGGCGGCAAGCGTCTTTTGGTTGTCGGCTTCGAGACGTTCTTTGATGTTCTTGTAATTCTGGTAGAGAACTACATCATATTTCGACAGAATCGCGTTTGCACAGATAATCTTTTCGCTTCGACTGGGGTTTTTTGCACAATCGAAACTGGGGGAAACGGGCACAAATGTGGTATCGAAGCTGA
>JAISNX010000183.1 GCA_031276015.1 Azoarcus sp. | reverse complement strand
TCGCCCTTGCCGCGTGCGCCAGCAACAGGAAAGAGATGACGCTCTCTGCCGCGCTTATCGTTCTGGCGGTATGCGCATGGGGGTTTGCCTGAGCAATGGGGGAGAACGCCTCACTCGCTTATCACCCTGCGCCAGACGACACCCAGCGGCAACGTGCTCGCCAGTTCTCTCTCCATCTCGCTTGGTTGCCGCCGTATGGATTGCCACGGGCCTTCGGTCCTCGCAATGACAAAGGTTTCGGGGAATCTGTCTTTTGATCCCTGACGCAACAGATTCTTACGGCGGCACGGGCAGGGATTCCGCCGTTTCCGCCCGTCGCGCCGCGTCCGCCGCGTTGACCGTCCATGCCACCAGTTCGGCGGCAAGCCGGTCGGCGGCGATGCCGAAGGCGGCGACGACCGCCGGTATCGAACTGTCGGCGGCAGGTTCCCGCGCCTCGAAGGCGTGACTGGCAACGATGCGGCGGCTGGCGGTGTCGATCAGGCGGGTGTCGATCCGGATCACCGCTTCCGGTACCTTGCCGCGCTGGCGGTATTCGCTGTGGAAGGCGCTCAACTCGCTGCCGAGTTCGAAATCCGCGAATGTCCGCATCTCGTCGGTCGACAGGGCGCTCACGCGCGCATCCGCCCGGAATGCGTCGAAAAGGCGATTGCGCATCAGGAGCGATGTGGATTCGTGCCAGCTCGCACCTTTGTAAACACTGACCCGGTTCGGTTCGGGCATGACGAGGATGCGTTGCCCGACCAGTTGCCCGCTGGCATCCGGCCGGATGAGGCGCAAGGACCAGGCGCGCGGCTCGCTGCCATCGGCGGCGGGCGCGATGGTGGTCGCGGGCAGCAGATACACATCGAGCGGCTCGGGCGCGGGCAGCACCGAGCAGGCCACGAGCGGCAGGACGCACAGCGCGCCAAGCGCCTTGCGGCGAATGTGCTTGAAAATCATGGTTTGAACTCCCGTGTGGGTTCCAGTCCGAGCAGGTAGTCTGCCGGACGTTCTTCGAGGCGGCGGATGATGGTGCGCAGCGACGCCAGCGTGGTGCGCAATTCGGCAACGGCGGGGCCGAGATCGGCCAGGGCGCTGAATCCGGCATTGAGCGGGGCACGGTTGTCGGCGAGCAGTTTGTCGAGATTCGACATCGTGCGCTCAAGCGCGACCATGGAGCGTTGGGCGCTGTCGAACGCGCTTTTGCCCTGGCCGTCGAGCAGGCTGTTGCCCGTGCGCAGCAACTTCGTTGCCTCGGCCAGCACGGTGTTCGCCTGCGTGCTGGCCTGTGCGAGCTGGTTCAGGGTCTGGCGCACGCCGTCGCGGTCGGCGGCCAGCGCGGCGGTGGCGTGTTCGAGATTCTCCAGGCTGCGGTGGATGTGGGCGAGATTGCGATCCGAGAGCAAGCCCTGTAACTGGGTCAGCACGGCGTTGGCGTTGAAGATGACGTCCTCGCCACTGTTGAGCAGCTTGCTGAACGAGGACGGCTCAGTGGGGATGATCGGAATCTCGCCGGGCTTCGGGTGCAGGGGCGTGCCGCTGCCGTCGCTCAGACGGATCGTCGACAGGCCGGTGATGCTGGCCGTATGCAGGCGGGCGCGGGTATTGGCGTAGACCGGCGCATTGGCATCCACATGGATGCGCGCCCTGATCCGGTTCGGGTTTGCGGGGTCGAGGCGCAGATCGTCGACCGCGCCGATCCGGAAGCCCTTGAATTCGACCGTGCTGCCCTTGGAAAGACCGGAAATGGCCTCGTCGAACAGGATGTCGTAGAACTCGTAGCGGTCGTCGCCCGCCCCGCTCATCCACAAGGTGAAAGCGAGCGCGGCACCGACCGCGAAAACGGTGAAAAGGCCGATCAGCAAATGATGTGCGCGGGTTTCCATGGCGGGTCTTCTCTCCTTCACGACACGCGGGGATGCGCGGCAGCCATGGCCGCGCGGCCTCGCGGGCCGTGGAAATATTCGCGTATCCAGACATCGTCCGTGGCGGCGACCGCCGCCAGCGTGTCGTTGACCAGAACGCGCTTGTTCGCCAGCACCGCGATGCGGTCGGCGATGGTGTAAAGCGTATCGAGATCGTGCGTGACGAGAAAGACGGTCAGCCCGAGCGCATCGCGCAAGGTCAGGATCAGCCGGTCGAAAGCCGCCGCGCCGATGGGGTCGAGTCCGGCGGTCGGCTCGTCGAGAAAGAGAATATCGGGATCGAGCGCCAATGCGCGGGCAAGTGCCGCACGCTTGACCATGCCGCCGGATAACTCGGCGGGCAGTTTGTTGGCCGCTTCCGGCGGCAGACCGGCGAGCGCGATCTTCAGCGCGGCCAGTCGCGCGGCTTCCGCCTGGGGCAGCCGCGCATGTTCGATCAGCGGCAGCGCAACGTTTTCCGCCACCGTGAGCGAAGAAAACAGCGCCCCCTGCTGGAACAGCACGCCGATGCGCCGCGCCAGCGCCACCCGCTCCCCGACGAGCAGTGCGTGCAAATCCTGCCCGAACAGGCGCACGGTGCCCGCCGCGGGCCGGTTGAGGCCGATGATCGTGCGCAGCAGCACGGATTTTCCCGTGCCCGAACCGCCGACGACGGCAAGCACTTCGCCGCGCCGCACCGTCATGTCCAGGCCCTCATGCACCACCTGCGCGCCGAACTGGTTGCGGATGCCGCGCGCTTCGATCACATTCGCATCCACATCCGACCGTGCCGTGTTCACCCGTTTCACCAGCCCATTTCCATGCAGAACAAGGCCGCGATGGCATCGACCACGATCACCGTGAAAATCGACTGCACCACGGCGGAAGTGGTGTGTTCGCCCACCGATTGCGCGCTGCCGCTCACCCGGAAGCCTTCGAGGCAGCCGATCGCGGCGATCAGGAAGGCAAAGACCGGCGCTTTGCCAAGGCCGATGAGGAAATGGCGCGGCCCGATCTCGTTGGCCAGCACCGAGAGGAACATCCCCGGCGGAATATCGAGCTTCAAGGCGCACACGACGATGCCGCCCGCGATGCCGCTGGCCATGGCGATGAAGGCGAGGATGGGCAAGGCCAGCATCATCGCCAGCACACGCGGCAGCACCAGCAGTTCCACGGGGTTCAGGCCGAGCACGCGGATGGCGTCGACTTCTTCATTGACGCGCATCGAGCCGATCTGGGCCGCAAAGGCGCTCGCGGTGCGCCCCGCCACCAGGATGGCGGCGAGCAACACCCCGAACTCGCGCAGGAAAGAATACGAAACCAGGCTGACGGTGTAGATCGTCGCCCCGAAGTCCGCCAACACCGTCGCGCCGAGGAAGGCCACCACGGCCCCGACCAGGAAGGTGAGCAGGGCCACGATGGGCACGGCATCGAAACCGGCATATTCCAGATTGGCGACCGTGGCGGTCACGCGCCAGCGCCGGGGCCGCCATATCGTGCGCGCCAAGCCTTCGAGAATGAGGCCGACGAAGCCGAGCAGGGCGACGGCATGATCCCGGAACGCGACGACCGCCTTGCCGATATGGACGAGCACATCGCCGAAACGATAGCGCTTGGGCGGCGGCGCGCCGGGGCCGGTGAGCGCCGCCGCGACGGCTTCCAGCAATTCGCGCTGGCCGGGTGCGAGGCGGGCTTCCGCAAGCTGGCTTTTCAGGCGTTCGACGCCGATCAGTTCGCACAACAGTTCCGCGCCCGCCGTGTCCAGCGCCGCGAGCGCGGAAAAATCCAGCCGCGCATCCGCCATGTCGCCGCCGCGTGCGCGCAACCCGGCCACGCGGGCCGCGAGGCCGTGGTAATGGGCAAGCGTCCATTGGCCGCTGAGGCACAGCCAGGGCATGCCTTCCACGCGGCGCAGTTCGGCATTGCCGATGGTGGCGGAAGCGTTCATGGCGGCGGGCATGCGGGTTTTACTCTCCAATCGGGAATCGCCGTCTGGTTGAGGCTCATGTAAAACCGATCGTCACTGCGAGGAGCGAAGCGGCGTGGCAATCCATGCGGCTTACTGGATTGCCACGGCCCTACTGGCCCCGCAATGACGGCGGTTCTCTTTGGGCTTCAATTTGTCAATCTGCTCTAAACGGGGCGAACCGGAACGCCGCTTGCGTGGCATGGCAACGCCTCGGTCATGTTCCGGGAGCGAAGATTACCGCATGTGTCGGGTTTTACGGAAGATGATGGTTTATTCGCCGCCACGGGGCGGGCGGGCGATCCACGTTTTCCGGGAAATATCCGCGAAAAGGGAAGGAACGCACGCGCCGTCGCGGACGGGGCGGCGGCTATTTCCCACATGCTAGAATCGCGCGGTTTCTTTCTGGAACGCTTTATGGAAGTCGTGATTCTCGCCGCGGGGCAAGGCAAACGCATGCGCTCCGCCCTGCCCAAGGTTCTGCAACCGCTCGCTGGCAAGCCCTTGCTGGCGCATGTGCTGGCGAGCGCCCGCGTGCTCGATCCACGGCGGATTTGCGTGGTGTATGGGCATGGCGGCGAAGCGGTGCGCGCCCGGTTCGATGCGTCCGATATTGTCTGGGTGGCGCAAAGCGCCCAACTCGGCACCGGCCACGCCGTGCGGCAGGCTTTGCCGTACCTGGGCGGCGAGCGGACGCTGGTGCTCTATGGCGACGTGCCCTTGATCGGCGCGCCCACGCTGGCGAGGCTGCTTGCGGCGGCAGGGCGGGAACGGCTGGCCCTGCTCACGGTGGCGCTGGACGATCCGTCCGGCTATGGCCGCATCCTACGCGATGCCGATGGCCGCGTGACGCGCATCGTGGAGGAGAAAGACGCGACCAAGGCGGAACGCCATGTGCGCGAGATCAATACCGGCATCCTCGTCGCGCCGACGGAGAAGCTGCGCGACTGGCTGGCCCGCGTCGGCAACGCCAATGCCCAGGGCGAGTATTACCTTACCGACATCGTGGGCCTCGCGGTCGAGGCGGGCGTCGAGGTCGTCACCGCCGCGCCCGACGATGTCGACGAGACCCTGGGCGTCAACAGCAAGGCACAACTCGCCGCCATTGAACGGGTTTACCAGGCGCGCGCCGCGCGCAGGCTGCTGGACGACGGCGTGACGCTCGCCGATCCGGCGCGCTTCGATGTGCGCGGCGAACTGCTGTGCGGGCGCGATGTGGAAATCGACGTCGATTGCGTGTTCGAGGGGCAGGTCGAACTGGGCGACGGCGTCGTGGTCGGTGCGCACTGTGTGTTGCGCGATGTCCGGATCGGCGCGGGGTCTCGCGTGGCACCGTTTTCGCATCTCGATGGCGCGACGGTGGGCGAGGCGTGCGTGGTCGGCCCGTATGCCCGCATCCGCCCGGGAACGGTGCTCGGCAACGGCGTGCATGTGGGCAATTTCGTCGAGGTCAAGAACAGCAAGGTCGCCGAAGGTTCCAAGGCGAACCACCTGGCTTATGTGGGGGATGCGGATGTCGGCGCGCGGGTCAATATCGGCGCGGGCGTCATCACTTGTAATTACGATGGTGCCAATAAGTATCGCACCGAGATCGGCGACGATGTTTTCATCGGCTCCGATACGCAACTGGTGGCACCCGTGCGGGTTGGACAGGGCGCAACGCTTGGCGCGGGCACGACCCTGACCCGCGACGCGCCGCCCGGACAACTCACGGTTTCCCGCGCCCGCCAGCAGAGTTACGCGGCCTGGACGCGACCGGAAAAGAAGGTCTGATCCGGTTTCGTCCGCGTCGCTTCCAGGAGAATTCGCATGTGCGGCATCGTTACTGCCATTGCCAACCGCAACGTCGTCCCCGTTCTGCTCGAAGGTTTGCGGAGGCTGGAATATCGCGGCTATGACTCGGCGGGGCTGGCCGTGGCGGGCGCGGAAGGCACGGATGGCGGCGAACTCGTGCGCCTGCGGGCCTGTGGGCGCGTCGCCGAACTGGCGGCAAAGGTGGAGGCACGGCAGCTGTCGGCTTCGCTGGGCGTTGCCCATACGCGATGGGCTACCCACGGCGAGCCGTCGGAGTGCAACGCGCATCCGCATGTGTCGGAAGGCGTGGCCGTGGTGCATAACGGCATCATCGAGAATTTCGAGACGCTCAGGGCCGCCTTGCGGGCACGGGGCTATGTGTTCGTTTCCGATACCGATACCGAGGTTGTCGCGCATCTGATCCACAGCAGCTTGCGCGAGGCGGGCGATCTGCTCGAAGCCGTGCGCCTGGCCGTTGCCGAACTGCAAGGTGCTTACGCGCTCGGGGTGATTTCGGCTTCCGATCCGTCGCGGGCGGTGGTGGCACGGCGCGGCTCGCCCTTGCTGCTGGGCATCGGCGACGAGGGCTGTTATGCCGCCTCCGACGCCGCGGCGCTCCTTCAGGTGACGCGCAGGGTGGTGTATCTGGAAGAAGGCGATCTCGCCGAGTTGCGCCGCGACGGCTACCGCGTCGTGCGCGCCGACGGCGGCGCGGTGGAACGCGCGGTGCATGTCTCCAGCCTCGCCGCCGATGCGGTGGAACTGGGGCCGTACCGCCATTTCATGCAGAAGGAAATCTTCGAGCAGCCGGAGGCGCTCGCCAATACGCTCGGGCTGGTGACGGGCGGCGGCGTGGTGTCGCCACAGTTTTTCGGCGCGGAGGCGGAGGGGGTTTTCGCCGGGGTGCGCCGGGTGCAGATTCTCGCCTGTGGCACCAGTTATCACGCGGGGCTGGTGGCGCGCTACTGGCTGGAGGCGCTGGCGGGGCTGCCTTGTGCGGTAGACATCGCCAGCGAATATCGTTACCGCAAGCCGGTCGCCAGCGACGATACGCTGGTGGTGGCGGTGTCGCAGTCCGGCGAAACCGCCGATACGCTGGCCGCGCTCAAGTACGCGCGTTCCCTGGGCATGCTGCGCACGCTGGCGATCTGCAATGTGCCGGAATCGGCCATCGTGCGCGAGGCGGCGCTGCGCTTCATCACCCGCGCAGGCCCGGAGATCGGGGTGGCTTCGACCAAGGCATTCACGACCCAACTGGCGGCGTTCGCGCTGCTCACCCTGGTGTTGGCCAGGCTCGGCGGGAAGCTCGCGCCCGATGTGGCGGAGCGTCATCTGGCGGCCCTGCGCCACCTGCCGCTCGCGCTGCGGAAAGTGCTCGAACTCGAACCCGGCATCGCGCAGTGGGCGCAGCGTTTCGCGGACAAGGAGCACGCGCTGTTTCTCGGGCGCGGCCAGCATTGGCCGATTGCCATGGAAGGCGCGCTCAAACTCAAGGAAATATCGTATATTCACGCAGAAGCTTATGCCGCGGGCGAACTCAAGCACGGGCCGCTTGCGTTGGTCGATGGACGCATGCCGGTCATCGCGGTTTCGCCCGCCGATGAACTATTGGAAAAGCTCAAATCCAACTTGCAGGAAGTCCGCGCCCGCGGCGGCGAGCTTTATGTGTTTGCCGACGCGGGCGGCGAAATCGGCGGCTCCGAAAACGTGCACATCCTGCGCATGCCTGAGCACTATGGCATGTTGTCGCCGGTGTTGCACGTCGTACCGCTGCAATTGCTCGCCTATCATGTGGCCTTGGTGCGCGGGACGGATGTCGATAAACCGCGCAATCTCGCCAAGAGCGTAACCGTTGAGTAATTTGCGCGGGCAGCGGTGCCGGAGTGCACGGATGGCGGCACTAGGCGATAATGGCGGCCCGCGTCAGAACGGATATGGCTAATGAAGCGTGTTGATGATTACCGCCTGCGGCTTGGCTCCCACGAACTGGTTCCCATCGTGGTAGGCGGCATGGGGGTCGATATTTCGACCTCCACGCTGGCGCTGGAGATCGCGCGCCTGGGCGGTATCGGCCATATTTCCGACGCGATGGTGCATACCGTCACCGACCGGCGCTATCGCACGCATTACGTCAAGGATCGGCTGAAAAAATTCAAGTTCAACGTCGATAACCTGCTCGACAAATCGGTGGCGCAGTTCGATCTCGACCTGCTCGCGGAGGCAACCCGTTTGCATGTCGGCAAGACCATGGAAGCCAAGCGCGGCCCCGGCCTGGTCTTTGTGAACTGCATGGAAAAGCTGACGATGAACAATCCGCGCGAAACCTTGCGGGTGCGGCTGCGCACGGCGATGGATGCGGGCATCGACGGCATCACGCTGGCCGCCGGGCTGCATCTGGGGTCGTTCGCGCTGATCCAGGATCATCCGCGCTTCCGGGATGTCAAGCTCGGCATCATCGTTTCGTCCTTGCGCGCCCTCCAGCTTTTCCTGAAGAAAAACGCGCGCAGCGGGCGGCTGCCCGACTACATCGTGGTCGAAGGGCCGCTTGCCGGGGGGCATCTCGGCTTCGGCGCGGACTGGGCGAAGTACGACCTCGTCACCATCCTGGCGGGAATCCGCGACTGGCTGCGCGCCGAACAGCTCGACATCCCGCTGATCCCCGCCGGCGGCATCTTCACCGGCGACAATGCGGTGAGTTTTCTCGAACAGGGCGCGGCGGCGGTGCAGGTGGCAACCCGGTTTACCGTCACCCACGAATGCGGCCTGCCCGACGAGGTGAAGCAAGCCTATTTCCAGGCGACCGAGGAGCAGATCGAAGTCAATAACATCTCGCCGACCGGCTACCCGATGCGCATGCTCAGGGGCTGTCCGGCGGTCGGCAGCGGCGCGCGGCCGAATTGCGAGGCTTTCGGCTACCTGCTCGACGGCTCCGGCCATTGCCAGTATGCCGAAGCCTGGGAGCGCGAGCGGGCGGGCCTGGCGGAGGGACAAAAGGTCAAGGTGTGGGACAAAACCTGCCTATGTACCCATATGCGAAACTTCGATTGCTGGACATGTGGGCACTACACGTGGCGGCTCAAGGAGACCAGCCTCCGGAACGCGGACGGCAGCTATCATTTGCTCAGTGCCGAGCATGTGTTTCACGATTACCAATACAGCAGCGGCGGCAAGATCGCATTGCCGACCGCGGGTTGAACGCAACAAAGCAATCCGGCGAGAAAGCAAGCAATACAGGAACACGACGATGCCAACTTCGCCCATTGACGATTCCATGGATGTCATCTCGAACAGCGGCGCGAATCGTGCGGGAGAGTCCGCCGTTCCGACGGAAAAGGCGGTGCTGTTCGCCGATTTGACCGGCAGCACGAAATTGTTCGAGTCGCGGGGCAACACCGTGGCGGCGCAGGTCATCACGCGCTGTACCCAGATGTTGGGCAAGCATTTCGCCCGCGTGGGCGGGCGTGTCGTCAAGTATCTGGGCGACGGGTTGCTGGTGTTGTTCGAGGTGGGCGAAGCGGCGGTCGATGCCGCCGCCCGCACCCGCGATGTGCTCTACGACTTCAACCTCGAACAGCTTGGCCGCGAGCGCATGCAACTGGGCCTCAAGGTGGGCATGGAGTACGGGTCGGTCATCGAGCAACACGGCGATTGTTATGGAGACGCCGTCAATGTCGCCGCCCGGCTCGGCGAGCGCGCCGAATCCAACGAAATTCTCCTCGGCGAGGCGCTGTATGCCCGCCTGCCCGAGATGAAACGGGCGCTCTGCACGAGCATCGACCGCATCGCCATCAAGGGCAAGACCAGTCTGCTCAAGGTCTGGCGCTACGATTGGCGGCAGAGCGCCGAAACCACGATCACCTCGCCGCTCAGCCTGCTCAATGAGCGCGTCAGCATGTCCGTGCTGCAAAGGGCCGATCTCGAAGTGAATGGCCGCCGCGTGCAACTGCTCTCCACGGACGGCGCGCTCCTCATTGGGCGCGCCGAGAATTGCGGCCTGGTCATCGACGACCGTCGGGTCTCAAGGCGGCATGCCCGCATCGAGTGGATCGGCGGGCAATGTACGCTGACCGATTTCAGCAGTAACGGCACCTGGGTGAAGTTTGGCCGCGAGGCGGAGCCGGTGATTCTCAAGCGCGACAACTGCGTGTTGCACGGGCAAGGCGTCATCGGCCTGGGCGCGGCTCCCGAGGATATGACCACTTCGGTATTCAGTTTCCAGATTCTCAGCGACGGGTTCTGACGCGCCAGGGCGGATGCCTGTTCAAAGGCGGCGCTGCCCCGCTATCGTTATTGCGGAGCGAAGCGCGGTAGTCCACAGGCCGCATGGATTGCCACGTCCCTTCGGGCCTCGCAATGACGGTGGCGGGGGCAGTGCCCGCATTCCCCACCGCGCCCCTTATACCTGTCATGGCGAGGCGTGTAGCACAGCAGAAATCCGGTGTGTTCGTCTAAATTTATATAAAACAAACACTTGCCTGTCCGCAGCAAGTGCTCTGAAAATGAGTGCAGTCATTTTCAAAAACCAGTGCAGTCATTTTTGGAAATCAGTGCAGTCATTTTTGGAAATGACTGCACTGATTTTTTACAACACTCGCCGTCGCCCTCCGACGACGGGACTATCCCCGTCATTGCGAGGGGCGTAGCCCCGTGGCAATCCATGCAACAGTTCAGCCATTGGAAGCGCCGAAGCAAGCTGCAAGCTTGTCTAGATTGCCACGGGCCTTCGGCCCTCGCAATGACGAAGGTTTGGGCATCCTGGCAAAGGTTGGGGACATCGCACTGCCCCCAATACCCGTCATTGCGAGGCGCGTAGCGCCGCAGCAATCCAGCCCGTTTTTTGGATTGCTTCACCTTCGCTTCGCAATGACGGATGCCAGTATTTGAACCCGAAACGCGCCAATCGGCTGATCCCCTCGCGCACCTTCTCATGGCCGCGCGCCCCGCGCCGACTTGGATGCGTCGCGTGCATTCGCCAACTGGGCGAAGAACTGCGTCAATTCAGTGCTCATCGGCAGGTTCATGTTGGCTCCGAACGGCGGAATGGGGCGCATGAACCAGCGCTCGTACAGTTCCTGGATTTCCCCGGAAACGATGATGCGCATGAGCGCCTCGTTGACGGCAGCCTTCAGCGAGCCATCTTCCTTGCGCATCATGATCGCGTAATGTTCGCTGCTCAGGGACGGGCCGACGATCTCGTAGGCGTTGGGGTCTCGCGCATTGGCGATCATCCCCACCAGCAGGGTGTCGTCTATGACATAGGCCATGGCGCGGCCTATCCTGACCATCAGGAAAGAATCCGAATGCGTCTTGCCCTGCAAGACCGTGATGTTGTTGTGCTCGACATCCAGCTTTTCCGCAATGATCCGTTCGGCGGTCGTGCCCGCCGTGAAAACGATGGTTTTATTCGCCAGGTCGCGCAAATCCCGGATCTGGTAAGCCTTTCGCGTGAGCAGGCGGATGTTGGAAATGAAATAGGGCAGGGAAAAGTCGACCTGTTTCTCGCGTTCCGCCGTGATGGTCGTGGAACCGCATTCCAGGTCGATGCCGCCGTTTTGCAGCATGGGAATACGGTCCGAGGCCGGTACCGGCTGATAGACGATCTTCAATTTCGGCAAACGGAATTCTTTTCTGATCGTGTCGACAACCCTGTCGCACAGTTCCTTGGCGTAACCCGTCGGCTGGTGCGTGGCGTTCTGGTAAGAAAACGGGATGCTGGAGAAACGGTATCCGATGACGATCACGCCGCGCTGCCTGATTTTTTCCAGGGTTTCCGCCGGTTCGATTACGGTGTCTGCCGCGTCGCCGGACGGATCGTCGTTTTGTACGATGGCCGCTTCTTGCGCATTGGCCGTCTCCGGCGGCAGAAAGCAAAAAACGGCGGCAAGCGTCAGTAGCGCCGTGGCGACTCGCGTGTTCATGCCGGATCGCCCCATTTGAAGATGAAGGAGTCGCTCATGCCGCGATGGTTGATGGCAACTTCCTCGAAGCCGTCCGCGACGTTGCGGAATACACCGATGAGCGCCGGGTCGAAATGCGTGCCCTCGCCCTCAAGAATGATGGATTTCGCCACGTCCAGCGGCATGGGTTCTTTATAGGGACGCGCGGAAATGAGCGCGTCGTAGACGTCGGCAATGGCCATCATCCTGCCTTGCAGCGGTATGTTTTCACCGGCAAGATTGTTCGGATAGCCCGAGCCGTCCCATTTCTCGTGGTGATAGCCCGCAAAACACTTGGCATGCTTCAGGAAGCTGTGCGCCTGCGTTTCGTGCTCGATGACTTCGATGGCTTCCACGCCGCGGTTGACGTGGGTTTTCATGATGTCGAATTCTTCTTTCGTCAGCTTGCCCGGTTTGTTCAGGATCGCGTCGCTGATGGCGATCTTGCCGACATCGTGAAGCTGCGCCGAGGGGATCAGGAACCGTAAATCCCATTGCGAAATTTCGTCGCTGTAGATGCCGTCCTTCAGCATCTGCTTGACGAGAAGGTTCAAATACTGCTGCGTGCGCCAAATGTGACCACCGGTTTTCTTGTCCCGGAATTCGACCAGTTCGGCAATGACGTTCAAAATGCCGAATTGCATGTTGAGGATTTGCTCGGTTTTTTCCTCGACCATTTTCGTCAGGTTTTTGTTGTAGTCCTCCAGCCGTCTTTCCTGCGCGGCAATCAGCAGGTGATTGTCGATCCGCTTCTGCAACAGAGCGGCGGAAAACGGTTTGGTGACGTAGTCTATGGCTCCGAGCGAAAGCCCTTCCAGTTCGCTTCCCTCGTCGTTCCGGGAGGTCAGGAAAATGACGGGGATTCGGCGCAGGCGTTCGTCGGCCTTCAATTTCCTGATGGCTTCGTATCCGCTCATTTCCGGCATTTCGATGTCGAGGAGAATGAGATCGGGCATGACTTTCTTCAGCAATTCAAATAGCACTTTGGCCGAAGGTATGGCGTAAGTGTTGTAATGCTCGTCGAGCATGTTGCGGGCGATCTTCAGGTTGGTCACATTGTCGTCGACAACCGCGATTGTCCGGCGCGTTTGGGTATCGGTGTTCATTGTTGTTCCTCCGTGGAGGGGGAATGCGTTGCCTGGCGTCGTTGGGCGAGACGCTCGCGTATTGCCACGAATTCCATCCGGTCGACTTGTTCGCGCAGCCAGGCAATGAGTTCCGCCTGTGTTTCGTAGGTAAAGCCTTCGAGCGCGTTCATGACGTCTTCCATGATGCCGATCCTGAATTCCGCGGCGGCTTCTTCCATCCGGGTCAAAAGGGCTTCGTCCGGCGCGGGGCGGCGCGCTTTGTCGTCGCCGTCCTGGCCGGTATCGTCGAACAAGGTGACAAGGCGGGCCAGGAATGCCTCGGCGGCCTGGATGAAAAGCGGGTTGTTCCGGCGCACGAAGTCGAGATTCCCCGCACCGGCGGCATATTCCAGTTCTTCGGCTTTCTTGCCGATGTCGCGGGCTTCGATGCTGTAGCTGCTGCCCTTGATGCCGTGAATGGTTATGGCGTAAGCGGCAAGCGTGGTTTCATCGACATCGCGGATTTTGTCGAGCAGATGCGCCGTATTCGTCGAATACGATTGTATGACCGAGAGGTAGACGGCTTCGTCGCCGCTGAAACGCCGGAGTCCCGCCGCCCAGTCGAGGCCGTCGATTTTCGGCCTCGCGCCGCCCGCCCGATTCGCCTTGGGCGCGCTCGGGGCGGGCAGCGGCTGCGTTTCCTGCCTGCTTTCGCGTTCTTTGTTGCGAACCCATTGGCGGAGAACGGCGTCCATTCTCAACATGTCTATCGGCTTGGTCAGGAATGCCTGGAAACCGCGTTTCAGGAAAAGTTCTTCGTTGCCGATGACGGCGTTGGCGGTCAGGGCGATGATGGGGACGCTCCTGGCGTAGTCGCTGTCGATCTCCTCCCGGATGATGCGCGTGGCTTCCATGCCGTCCATTTCCGGCATCATGTGATCCATGAATATGGCGTCGTACCGGATCTCGCCCGCGCGCACGAGATCGACGGCCTCGAAGCCGCTGGCAACGCAGTCTATCTGCATGCCGTAGGGTTTCATGATGCCCTTGGCGACGTCGAGGTTGGTTTGGACGTCATCCACCACGAGCACCCTGGCGTAGGGCATTTGTACCCGCACCAGTTCCTTGTCGCGCACGCGCTTGTTCGCGGAATACCGGAAGCCGCGCAGGGCTTCGGCGGTGACGGGGCCGATCGGGGGGCTGTCGACGATCTTTTGGCGGATGCGCACCGTGAATGTCGTGCCTTTGCCGTAGACGCTTTCGATGCCGATCGAGCCGTCCATCATGGCCACCAGCCGCCGGGTGATGGCAAGCCCCAGGCCCGTGCCCTCTATCGAACGGTTGCTGCGCATGTCGACCTGGTTGTAGTCGGTGAAAAGCTTGGCCATGTCCTCCTGGCGAATGCCGATGCCGGTGTCCGCGATGCTGCTGACCAGCCAGACGGCATCGTCCCCGCCTCCGGCGTCCCGCTCCCAGCCGATCGTCCAGTCGATGTAGCCCGCGCGCGTGTATTTGCAGGCGTTGCTCAAAAGGTTGTTGAAAATCTGCTTGATCCGCAATTCGTCGCCGTGCAGCCTGCTCGGCATCGTTTCATCGACGGAGAGCCGGAAAACGACCGGCTTGTCCGCGATCCGCAGGATGTTCAGGCTGCGCGTGTCGTTGATCGTGCTCGGCACGTCGTAATCCACCGGAATGAGTTCGAATCTCCCGGATTCGATCTTGGCGATGTCGAGCAGGTCATTGACGATGCCGAGCAGGCTGACGCCGGAGTTGTAGATTTTCTCCAGGTTGCCCAGCGTCTCGGGCGGCAATCCGTTGTCGTTCAGGGCCAGTTCGCTCAAGCCGATGATGGCGTTGAGCGGCGTGCGCATTTCGTGGCTGGTGTTGGCGAGGAAGGTGCTCTTTGCCGCCGAGGCGTCTTCGGCGATGCGCGTCATTTCGCGCAGGGATTCAAAGGGCCTGGCAATGACGCCCGCGGCAAAAAACGCCACGATGCCGCCAATGACGAAGATGATGCCGCCCGAAATGAACAGCACTTTTTCCGTCTGCCCGACGGAAGTGTCCGACACCGGCGCGGAGACGCCCACCGACCAGCCGTCCGAGCCGACGATGGGGCGATAGGCGCAAATGTGTTTCTTGCCGTCCTGCACGTAATGCCCGATGCCGGATTCGCCTTTCGTCATGCGCGCGAAAAGTCCGCTTTCGTCGACATACCGGCGTTTTGCCTTCGCCATGTCGACGAGGTTGTGGCGTTCCAGCACGGTCTCGAAATACGAATTGGCGACGACCACCCCCGTCTTGTCGAGGATGAAGATGTTGCCGCTGCCGAGAATCCTGAATTCGTCCACCAGATCGCTGATGATGAGGCCCGGCAGGGTGGAAATCAGGATGTGTTTGTCCATGGGCGCATAAACCCGGATGAACAGGCCGCCGTCCCGGGCGATTTCCGTGGATGAAACAAGGATTTCCCCACCGTAGGCGCGTCTGCCGAGTTCGTTGTCGGCATGCGAGGCATCCGGGATGTCGCTGCCGCGGGCCACGACGATTTTGTGCCCGGCATCGAAAATCGCCATCGAAACCGTCTGGTAAGACTGTATCTCCTGTTCCAGCAACTGGGCCGCGCGGGACGGGGCGACGATCTCCCCGGTCGAAATGTTGTACAGCCGATCCGTCACGCTCCGCGTTTCGCGTTTCAGCAATTCCAGCCGTTCCGACGCGAGCTTGCTGGCGATGGTGCTGAGCATCTTCATGTCGTCGGCGACGACCGTCTCCATGCCCTCCCGGATCGAGGAAAGCCCCGAGGCCAGGCTCAATACGGTGATCGTCACGGTAATGGCGATGATGGTGAGCAGTATTTTCGTCCGGATTTTCAAGATGCCTAACCTCGCCAGCCTCGGATGCCGTGGCGCGCGCGCCGCGACGGGCGCGGACACGCGCCGCCGGATGCCTTTCACCGGCACGCCGCTTTTCCGGCATGCGTCGTCACGCGCATGTCAATGAGTACAAGTACGATGTTTCCATCAGTATTCTTACCAATGACGGACGGCGGCGGCGTGATCTGTGGCACAACAAAGGCATAAACGGAATGAAACGCCAGATTTCGCACGCCAGGCACCCGGACGCCCGCGAAAAAGCGGCCTGCCGGGCACGTAGAAGCCGCACTGTTGCAGGATTATCAATCGTAGTAGCAAAAACTTACCTTCCCGGCGCGAAACTGGAGTAATCTTCCGCCTTGTATGAAGATCCCGCCAGGATCATGCAATACCGATGAAGTGGATAGTGAGGCGGGATGCGGTCGCCGAAAACTTTTCACGCGCCAGGATAAACAGGGTTCAGCCTGTTGCCTGGCAGCTATAATGTCGGCGTGTTGACTGGAATCGTTGTTCCTTGGGGGAGGACAGCGGTAATTAATGACTCGATTTTTTCTCGAATACCATCATGTGCGCAAAACCGATCCTTACTGTCATACTGGCGCTCGTCCTCGCGGGCTGCGCCAACACGTCCGGCAACGACGGCGCGAATCTCCTTTCGGGCCGCGCGGATTCCCCCGACCCCCTGTTTCCGACCACCCTGCGCGATGCCTCGGACGATCGCACGGCCCCCACCCTGTTCCCCGGCAACGACGCCATGATCAACACCCCTTCGGCGCGCGGCTCCATTGCCATGCGGGGCGGGGCGGTGACGCTCAGCTTCGAGCAGGCACCCGTCACCGAAGTCGTGCATGCTGTGCTTGGCGACCTGCTCAAGCTCGACTATTCCATCCTCACGCCGCTCAACGGTGAAGTCACCCTGCGCACCCAGGGGCCGGTGGCGCGCGCCGAGGTCATTCCCCTGCTGGAATCCGTGCTCCAGGCCAACGGCATCGCCCTGCGGGCCGACGCCTCCGGCCGCTACCAGATCGGGGCCGCCGACGCGATGAAGGCCGTACCCCGCCTGCCTGCCTCCAGCAAAGAGCTGCCCGCCAGCGGCGGCAGCCTGCTCGTGCCGCTGCAATACATCGGGGCCGCCGAAATGGCCGACATCCTGCGCCCGATCGCCGGGCAGGATGCCCTGCAACGTGTCGACACCACGCGCAACCTGCTCGTGCTCTCGGGCACGCGCAATGAAATCGACGGCTGGCTCGAAATCATCCGCACCTTCGATGTCGACTTCTTCAAGGGCATGTCGGTGGGGCTTTTCCCGCTGACCCACACTACGGTGAGCGAGGTCGAAACCGCGCTGCAAGCCTTGATCGGCGCGACCGGGAAGCCCGCTTCCGCCACCGACCAGCCCGGAGCCGTCCCCGGCGCGCAGCCCATGCCGGGCATGCCGCCCGCCGCCATGACGGCCATGGGCGCGGGCCTGGGCGCGAACGTGAACAAGGCGAAGAACGAAAACGGCGGCGCGACGGGGCCGCTCCAGGGGCTGATCCGCATCGTGCCGATCGAACGCCTCAATGCGCTCATGGTCGTCACGCCGCGCGCGCATTACCTCGAACTGGTCAAGACCTGGATCGGGCGGCTCGACCGCCCCAACGAAGGCGGCAGCGAATCCCGCTTGTGGATTTACCCGGTGCAGAACGGCTCCGCCGAGCATCTGGCGAACCTGCTCAACGGCCTGTATGGCGATACTTCCTCCTCGCCGAACCCCTTCTTCCCCGGCGGCGCGGGCGTGGCCAACGGCCTGCCGAATGCCTCCCGGTTCTCGAACAGCGCGAATTCCGCCGCCAACCGCCTCGGCGGCGGCGGCTTCGGCGGTGGTTTCGGGGGCGGCGGTTTCGGCCAGTATGGCGCGCAGCCCATGATGGGCGGCAACGGCAACAACGGTGCCACCATCACCCAGGTGGCGCTCGGCGAAAATGTCCGTGTGGTGGCCGATCCGAACAAGAACGCACTGCTCATCTATGCCAATCGCCGCGACTATCGCCGCATCGAGGACGTTCTGCGCCGTCTCGACTCCGCACCGATACAGGTGCTGATCGAAGCGTCCATCCTCGAAGTCAGCCTGGGCGACGACCTGAAATACGGCCTGCAATGGTATTTCCAGGCCAATTACAACAAAAGCGGCTATACGGGACGGGGGTCGTTGGGCGCGCTTTCCACTGTGGAGGGGGTAAAGGGCTTGGCCACGCCGTCCGCGGAAGGGTTCGTTTATTCGCTCATCAACTCCGCCAGCGATATTCGCGTGGTGCTCAACGCACTGGCCGAAAAGTCCCTCGTCAACATGCTGTCCAATCCCAACGTGATGGTGCTCGACAACCACACCGCCACGATCCAGGTCGGCGACCAGATGCCGGTCAAGACCGGCACCGCGACCACGGACGGCGGGCTGACCAGCGAGTCTATCCAGTACCGCGATACGGGCGTGCTGTTGAGCGTGAAACCCTCGGTCAATTCCGGTGACATGGTGACGCTGGATGTCGACCAGTCGATCGTCGACGTCGGCCCGGAAGATACCGCCACGGGGCAACGCAGTTTCGACCAGCGCAACATCGTCAGCAAGGTCGCGGTGCGCTCGGGCGAGACCATCGTCCTCGGCGGCCTGATCCGCGACAAAAAAACGCGCACCAAGAGCGGCGTGCCCTTGTTGCAGGATATTCCCGTGGTCGGCGGGCTTTTCCGCTCCACGGGAGAGGAAGCCAAGCGCACCGAACTCATCGTGATGCTCACTCCCCGCGTGATCCGTACCGGGCAGGACGTGCGCCAGATCGGTGCCGAACTGCGCCAACGCATGAGCGGGCTGCAACAACTGCGCGGCGACGCCGCCGCGCACGTGCAACGGCTGGAGCCGCCGAGAACCGCCGCGCCCGCCCCGGCCATCCGCGCCCTGCCCAGCGCCCCGGCAGACCCCTTCGCGCCCGACCGCGAGAACTGATGACAGGTGCCCCTGCCCGTGTCTCCGGCAACATCCGCCACGCCCCGACGGCCCACGCCTCGGGGCGTGGCGCTTTGTGGCGGCGGGGCGGACGCACCAAAGAGCGGCGTTCCCGGCACGCGATGCGCCAATACACGATGAAAACGAGAACATTGTGGCATTCCGTTTGCTGCAACGCGCAATAGAATTCAGGCAAGGCGACGGGGCAAACGCCTGCGCGCCACGCCGGGCGGATCGTGGAAACGGCTGTGGAAGCGGTTCGCGGTTCTTTTCCCCCTGACACAGCCAACATTCCGGCCTGGCCGGATTCCGCCCCATGCGCCGCCCGAAACGGGCGCGCGGGTCAAAACCGGAGTCGGTTCTAATGACGTTCTGGCAAGAAGAAACAGATATTCCTGTCGTGGACATCGTTATTCCCGTGCAGGACGACCAGGAAGCCGTGCGGCGCTGCCTTGCCGCGCTGTACGCGGCGGCTTGCCGCGCGGTGCGCGAAATCATCGTCGTCGACGATGCCACGACCGACCCGACGCTGGCGGCCTGGCTCGACGCCGAAGCCGCGGCGGATCGCATCACCCTGTTGCGCAACGAGGAAAGGCGCGGCTTCGCGGCCTCGCTCAACAGCGGCATGGCCTTGCACACCAGCCGCGATGTCGTGCTGCTCGACAGCGGCGCGGAAGTCGCCAACGACTGGCTCGACCGGCTGGTGGCCTGCGCGCGGGCGCAGCCCGGCATCGGCACGGTGATCCCGTTTTCCGACGCCGGCACCATCGGCATCTACCCCTTCGACGGATGGACGGACGGCATGCCGGGCACACAGGGCCTGTCCGCGCTCGATGCCCTGTTTGCCCGCATCAACGCGGGCCAGTGGGTCGAAGTGCCCACGGTCTCCAGGCCCTGCATCTTCATCCGGCGCGAATGCCTCGACATGGTCGGCTACTTCGATGTCGAGCGCTTCGTCCGGGGCCGCGGCGAAGAAACCGATTTCTCCCGCCGCGCCATAACCGTGGGCTGGCACAACGTGCTTGCCGCCGACGTGTTCGTCCATTGTGCCGCCCATGCGGTGCCCTCTCCGGAAGAACTCGAAGCGGCGGACGAGGCCGCGCGGGCGCTGGCCGCCCTGTATCCGGACTACGACGCCGACCTGCAAGGTTTCCTGCGCACCGACCCGCCGATGCGCTTGCGAACGCGGGTGGATCGGGCGCGGGCCGCCCTCGGCGGCTCCGAATTCGCGGCGGTGATGGACGAACAGGCGCGCAGGCGCGCCATGCACAAGAACCTGGCGAATGTGCCGCCGCGCCAGCCCTTGCCCGTGGTGCTGCATGTACTGCACGGCAGGGAGGGCGTCGAACGCTGGATACGGGACTACTGTGCGGCGGATTTCGACCATCGCAACCTGATACTGCGCGGTCGCGGTTCGCGCAATGCCACCACGACCGAGCTGCTGCTCATCGACCCGCGCCAGGGTGCCGCGCCGCTGATGGTCTGGACGCTCGCCGAACCCGTGCGCGGCACGGCCATCGAACATCCCGAATATGCCGAAATCGTCCGGTGGATTTGCACGGCCTTCGATGTGCGCGCCCTGATGATTTCCTCGCTGCTCGGGCACAGCCTCGATCTCCTGCGCTGGGACATGCCGGTGGTGTTCATCGCGCACGATCTCTACCCCTTCTGCCCGGCCTCGACCGCGAGCTTCGGCAATCCCTGCACGCATTGCGGCGACGAAGAACTGGCGCGCTGCCTGCACGAAAATCCGCGAAATGCCTTCTGGCACCTCACCGACGCGGGCCAATGGCAGACCCTGCGCGCGGCTTTCGCCTCCCGGCTGGCGGCGGGCAAAGTCCGGATCGTGGCACCGAACGAGGACGTGCATGCGCGTTGGGCGGCGCTTTTCCCGAGCCTGGGCGCGCTGCCATGGACGCATATCGCCCATGGCCTGGGGGCCGCGTTCGCGCGCGGGCCGGTGCTGCCGGAACCCGATTTCAGCACCGAGGCCGTGGCGGCGGCCCAATCGGACACCCTCCCCCGTTTGCGGGTATTGGTGCCGGGGCGCTTGTCGCCGCAAAGAGGTCTCTGGCTGTGGCGGCAGATTTGCGACAACCTGCGCGCTTTCGCCGATGTCCTGCTACTGGGCTGCGGCGATTTCGGCCTGCCTTTCGCCGACTACACCGGCATCGAAGTCGTGCCCGACTACGACGCGGACGACTTGCCCGCCAGGGTGGCGCAATGGCGGCCGGATTGTGCCCTGCTGCTGTCGGTGCTGCCGGAGAGCTTCAGCTACACGCTGGCCGAAATGCAGGCGCTCGCGGTGCCGGTCGTAGCGACGCAGATCGGCTCCTACGTCGAAAGAATAGACAGCGGCTGGAACGGTTTCCTGGTCGAACCCGAGGCCGAGGCCGTGATGGACAAGCTCCGCGCCCTCGACCACGCCCGCGACCGGCTCGCCGCCGTGGTGGATATTTTGCGTTTCAGCCCGGTACGCACGGCATTCGACATGGTGTCCGACTACCATCGCCTGCTGCCGGAACTGAACGCCTCCGACACGACCTTCGCGCCGGAAAACCTCCTTGCCGTGCTGACCAGGCGTCTGCGGGGGCAGGAAGAAATCACGCGGCTGCGGGATCGTTTACAAGCGCGCGACGAAGAAGCCCGCGCCCGCGCGCTCAACCAGCGGCGGCTGGAAACGATGGTGGGCGCGCTGGCGGCGCAGCACGCGGCGCTCCTGAACTCGCTTTCGTGGAAGCTCAGCGCCCCCGTTCGCCGCCTGGAACGCCTTTGGGACGCCCTGCGCGCCCGGTTCTCGCCGCCGCCGAAAAAACCGGAAGTGGTGCGTACACGCAAGGAAAGGCGCAAAGCGTCGCGCCAGGAAACGCCGGTGCCGATCCTGCTGCGTTCGCGCGCGGCGGCCCGCTACTGGCTGTGCGAGGCCATCGGCGTGCCCGACAAGGCCATCGTCGTCGCGGGCGGCGGCTCCCGGCAATCGCCGCCCGCCTTGCAGAACTTCGTCGCCCTGGCGGACATCGTCACGCGCCACAGCACCCGCGCCTGCTTCGTCTGGTGCGGGCGACCGGACAACCTGCGCGCCGACGACGCGCTGGCGCTCAAACTGCTGCGCGAAGTACGCGATCTCTTCGTGCTCGACGTGCAACTGGAAGCGGAAGTCTTTGCCGGCGCGGACGTGCTCCTCCTGCCGGAAGAAGTCGTGGGCAAGGCGGGCGGCGCGGGAACGGTCGCCGGCATCCCGCATGTCGAACTGCCAGTGGGCACGCCCGAGGGCGGCACCAACGGCGTCATGGCCGCCACGGTCACGCAGTTGTTGCAATATTGTGACGGGACGGATCAAATAAGCACCCCGCAAGACTAGAGCAGATCGACAAATTGAAGCCTAAAGAGAACCGCTGTCATTGCGAGGCCCGAAGGGCCGTGGCAATCCAGTACGCCGCATGGATTGCCACGTCGCTTCGCTCCTCGCAATGACGATCGGTTCGACATGAGCCTCGTAAAGTTGATCTGCTCTAACCGAAATTTCACGACAGAGCGCCTATGTCCGGAACCCTTCTGACCGTTACCGCGCCTTCCGGGGCGGGCAAGACAACGCTGGTGCACGGCCTGCTGCGCCGCGACTCCGGCCTGAGCCTATCGGTTTCCTACACGACCCGCGCCCCGCGCGAGGGCGAGGCGAACGGGCGCGAATATCACTTCATCGACATCGACAGCTTCCACAAAATCCGCAAGGCGGGCGGATTCGTCGAATGGGCCGAAGTGCATGGCAACTACTACGGCACCTCGCGCGCCTGGCTTGCCGAACAGCTCGAACAGGGCCGCGACACGGTGCTGGAAATCGACTGGCAGGGCGCGCGCCAGGTGCGCGAAGCGTTTCCCGACGTGGTCAGTGTTTTCGTGCTGCCGCCCTCGCTGGCCGAACTCGAAAACCGCCTGCGCGGGCGCGGCACCGACAGCGAAGAAGTCATCGCCCGCCGCTTGCAGGCCGCGCACGGGGAAATGCGCCACATGCGGGAATTCGCCTACATCGTCATCAACGAACACCTGCCGACGGCCATCGAAGACCTGGCGGCAATCGTGCGGGCGGCGCGTTTGCGTTACATCAGCCAGCACATGCGTTATCCTCACTACTTCGCTTTTTTCGCACAGGACTGAATCCATGGCCCGCGTCACCGTCGAAACCTGCCTCAAGAGAATCCCCAACCGCTTCCAGCTCACCCTCGTGGCGGCCTATCGCGCCCGCCAGATCACCATCGGCGGCACGCCGCAGATCGCGCTGGACCCCACCGACCACGACAAACCCACGGTCATCGCCCTCAAGGAAATCGAAGCGGGCAAGGTCGGGCTGGAAATGCTCAACCGCGGCCAAGCCTAGAAACAGGCCGGGGAGATGCACCATGGAAACCGACCAGGCGCTCGCCCCGCAAGCTGCCCATGCCGAAGCGGCGGTTGCGCCCTGTTCCGAAGAACCTTACTGTCCGCCCTCCCCGCCCCCTGCCGCGCCGGACAAGCCCGACCCGCTGCCCGGCCCGGCTGATCCGCTCTTCGCGCTCCTGAAAGAAAAAATCGCCGTCTACCTCAAGAGCGAAGACATCGTTCGCATCGAGGCCGCCTACCACTTCGCCGCCGAGGCGCACAGCGGGCAGACGCGCAAGAGCGGCGAACTCTACATCGTCCATCCGCTCGCGGTCGCCTCCATCGTCGCCGACTGGCACCTCAACGCCCATGCCCTGTGCGCGGCGCTGCTGCACGATGTCGTCGAAGACACCTACATCTCCAAGGCCGAGATCGCCGAGCGTTTCGGCCAGACCGCCGCCGACCTCGTCGACGGCCTCTCCAAGCTCGACAAACTCCAGTTCCGTTCCCACGAAGAAGAACAGGCGGCCAACTTCTACAAAATGCTGCTGGCCATGAGCAACGATCTGCAAGTGATCCTCATCAAACTTGCCGACCGCCTGCACAACATGCGCACCCTCTTCGTGATGCGGCCCGACAAACGCCGCCGCATCGCCAGCGAAACACTGGAAATCTACGCCCCGATCGCCCGCCGCCTCGGGGTGGACGGCGTTTTCCAGGAACTGGAAGACCTCTCCTTCGTCAACAAATACCCCTGGCGGCATCGCGTGCTTGCCCGCGCCGTCGCCGCCGAGCGCGGCAACCGCCGCCGCCTGCTCGTCCAGCTCCAGGCGGGCATCGAAGAACGCCTGCCGCAATGGGGCGTCGAAGCCGAGGTGCAGGGGCGCGAAAAACGCCTCTACAGCATCTACCGCAAGATGATGGAAAGAATCATCGAGGCCCGCCACAACTATGCCCTGGCCGAAGCGCGGCACAACTACACCGTGGGCGAGAAGCGCCGCGCCTTCTCCCACGTATACGACATCCATGGCTTTCGCCTCATCGTCCCCGACGTTTCCACCTGCTATCTCGCGCTCGGTGCCCTGCACTCGATCTACCAGCCCTACCCCGACCGTTTCAAGGACTACATCGCCATCCCGCGCGAAAACGGCTATCGCAGCCTGCACACGACCCTGATCGGCCCCGGCGGCGTGCTTGCCGAAGTGCAGATACGCACCCGCGAAATGCACCGCATCGCCGAATCCGGCGTCGCGGCGCACTGGCTCTACAAAGCGGACGACAAGAGCATCAACGAATTGCAGCAGCAGACCCATGCCTGGCTGCAATCCCTGCTCGACTTGCAGATGAACTCGGGCGGGGCGAGCGAGTTTCTCGAACAAGTCAAAGTCAACCTCTTCCCCGGAGAAGTTTTCGTCATCTCGCCCAAGGGGCGCATTTTCACCCTGCCGCGCGGCTCCACCCCGGTCGACTTCGCCTATGCCGTGCATACCGACGTCGGCCACCGCTGCGTCGGCTGCCGGATCAACTCCGATCACCGGCCGCTCAACACCGAACTGCAAAGCGGCGACCAGGTCGAAATCATCACCTCCGCCTACCCAAGCCCCAACCCGGCCTGGCTTTCCTACGTGCGCACCGGGCGGGCCAGGGCCAGGATTCGCCACTTCCTCAAAAACAAACAACAGGACGAAGCCGTGAGCCTCGGCGAGCGCCTGCTCAATCTCGCCCTGCGCCCGCACGGCTTCACCGTCGACAAGATCGCGCCCGCCGCCTGGGATCGTTTCCTGCGGGATCGCGGCGTTGCCAGCATCCGCGACATCTACGCGGACATCGGCCTGGGCAACCGCATGCCCGTGGCGGTGGCCCGCCGCCTGCTGCTGGCCCAGGAGCGCGTGGGCGGCGCGGCCAAAGGCGAAAGCGTCGCCATGCCGCGGCTCAGGATTCACGGCGGCGAAGGCGGCGTCATGCACCTGGCGAAGTGTTGCCAGCCGATACCGGGCGACAACGTGATCGGCGTCATCCGGCGCGGGCATGGGCTGGAAATCCACTTGCAGGACTGCCCCGTCGCCATCCGCATGCGCGCCAACCTCGGGCGATGGGTGGATGCCGACTGGGAGCCGGACGAAACCCGGCTTTTCGACGTGACCATCCGCATCCTCTGCCGTCCGGGGCACGGCATGCTCGTGCGCATCGCCAACGCCATTGCCGCCGACGACTGCAACATCCAGAGCGCGGTCATGGATCAGGGGGAAGCGCCCCACGTCGTCCTGCACATGACCTTGCAGGTGCGCGACCGTCTCCATCTTGCCAAAGTCATGCGCCGCGTGCGCCAGGTGCCGGAAGTCGCGCGCATCGCGCGGGAAAAACCGGGCAACTGAAAAACCGCCGACGCGCGCCGCCGCCGTTCCCGCAAAAAAGCGGCCCCCTGGCCTTTCCAGACAACCGTGGCGGGCGTTTCCGGGCGCGCGGGGATCGGGAATATCCCGTAGACGCGCCAGTTCGGGCATGAGACAAATCCCCTTGATGTCGAAAATATTTACACACTTTTGACGACCTGGATTTGCATTCACTTCAACAAAGAAAAATCAACAACATATTTTGCCTGCGCAAAATCAACAGCATGCACTCTCTTCATCTGCCGGAGAAATGAGGGATTCAAACCCCTGTATGCCGTAGAAATTGCGGGAAACCGATATATTTCACTGATTTTATTTCGGTTTACCGAAATGGCACGAAGCCGACGTGTCGATTTCCTTGAACGCTTTTCCGGGCCGAGCAAAAAATCGCCTGAAAAATCCTTGAAAATCAAATAGATGTTCTATGTGGCACACAACTTGCTGAGACAGCTTGTCGGCAGTTGCAAACGCATGGTGCGATTCAGCATCCCGCCGAATTTTCACGAACCACAAAAAGAGGAAACACAAAATGAAACACCTTTCCAAACTTGCCGCCGCGCTGGTGATGGGGTTGGGTCTTGTCGGGGCAGCCCAGGCCGGCTCCACCCGGCTGACTGATGAATACGGCTTCGGTACTGATTCGACGTGGAGCAGCAGCAGCAACCCTACCGACTTTTATTTTGACCAGGCGTTCCAGTACGACTTCCATTTCCAGCTCGGTAGCAACAACCCATCCGATACTACCTACTCCCTTATCTCCCTCGATCTGGCGGCGGTAGGGGTTTCCGATTGGTCGGTCTCTTTGACCGACACAAAGGGCAATGTGATCGCGTCGTTCGACAAGCCAACAGGTACATTCGATCTCGCAACCTTGGAAGTGCCCAGCTTCAGCTCGTTCCCCTACACCCTCTCTGTTACCGGCACGCCGATCAGCAACTTCGGCCAACAGAGCTACTTCGACATCACCATCAAGTCTGCCACCGTGCCTGGCGTTCCCGAGCCTGAAACCTACGCCATGCTGCTGGCCGGTCTGGGTCTCGTGGGTACCATGGCCCGTCGTCGCATGAAAGCCTGAGACATCACAGCCCTGACGGACTGTCGTCAATGAAAAACGGCGGCTCGCATGAGTCGCCGTTTTTTTCGTCCGGCGCGGCGTGTTCCGCCCAAACACCGCCGCCCGGCATGGGGCATTTACTGACGCATCCGCGCCAGATCCTCCCGGCTCAATCCGGTGGTTTTGAGCACGATCTCGACGTCGACCCCACAAGCCAGCAACGCACGGGCAATCTCCAGAGAGGCACTACGACGGCCTTTCTCCAGACCTTCCCAGCGGCCTTTCTCCAGCCCTTGTTCCAACCCCTGCTCCAGACCTTGTTCCAGCCCTTCTTCCCGTCCAATCCGTTTCAGTTCCTCAGCAATGGTCATTGTTTTCTCCTCGTAATCCGGCAGGCGGCGCGCCAGTTGTTCGACGAAGTTTCGCGGGTCGCCCGTGTTGCCCGCTTGCAGCACGTAATGCAGGAAGGCTTCCAGATGCCCGTGGGGCGTCGTGCGTCGGGACAGCAGATACACGAATTGCTCCAGCAGTTCCACCATGTCCCGCTGGCGGATGTGCTTCTGCACCAGTTCCAGCAGCGCAACCCGTTTGTGGGTCAGGATTTTATCATCCGGGATGGCGGTGACGTCGACCAGCGGAAAGGGGTTGCCATAGAGATCACGGGCCAGGTCGGGGTCGTCGAAGCAGTCGAGCCAGTTGGTGCTGTGGGGGTAGGGACTGCTCTGGCCGTGGTAGAACAGGAGCGGAATGACGAGCGGAAGCTTTTTGCGGGCCGTTTTTTTCTTGCGGATTTTTTCCAGATGGGCACGCATGACGCGCAGGCAGTATTGCATCAGGCGGAAGGCCATCATGGGGTCCGGCGTGCTTTGGTGCTCGATCAGGCAGTAGATGCAGCCCTCGCCATACGTGGTGCGCAGGGAATACAGGATGTCGGAATGAAGGGCGCGCAGGGCCGGTTCGACGAAGGAGCCGGGTTCGATTTGCAGGGTGTCGAGGTCGCAGATTGCGCGCAGCGACGGGGGAAGGTGGATGTTCAGGAAATCCCGCGCGGTCTCGGGATGAGAGAGGAATTGCCTGAAAATGGCGTCGTGGGGTGTGTTGGCATGGTCTGGCATTCGCGCAGAATGACAGGATTTCCGGACAAGGTCAACATCATAAGCCAACGATGAAGCGGTCGTAACCGGAAGCGTCTGTCGTGCAAACGCCGCCGCCCGCGGGCAGGCACTGGCGGGCGAAAGCTTCACGGCACCGCCATGGTGGCGCATTTCAGCGCGATGCCGCCGCAGCCACAGCCGCTATCTCCCGCGCCAGCCGCTCTACCTTGGCATTATCGCGGCCTTCCACCATCACACGCAAAAGCGGCTCCGTGCCCGATGGGCGCAGCAAAATACGCCCTTCATCGCCCAGTTCCCGCGCGGCGGCATCCCGCGCCGCGGCGATGCCCGCGTCCGCCTGCCAGTCGAAACCGGCGGGCATCGGCACATTCAATAGCCATTGCGGATAAAACACCAGGTCGGCGCATGCTTCCGCCAGCGTCTGCCCCTGTTCGCGCAGTGCCGCCAGCACTTGCAGGGCCGAGACAATGCCGTCGCCGGTGGTGTGGCAGTCCAGGCAGATGATATGGCCCGAGTTTTCCCCACCGATGCGCCAGCCCCTTTCGTGCAGCAGTTCCAGCACATAACGGTCGCCGACCCGCGCACGCGCGAACGGCAGCCCGAGCCGGGCAATCGCATGCTCGAAACCGAGATTGCTCATCTGCGTGCCGACCACGCCGCCGCCCCGCCCATGGCGCTTGTGCGCCACGGCAATGACATACAGCAGCTTGTCGCCGTCGTAGATGTCGCCCAGGCGGTCGATCATGATGAGGCGGTCGCCGTCGCCGTCCAGCGCCACGCCGAAATCCGCCGCATGCGCCAGCACGGCCTGGCGCAAGGCTTCCGGGTTCGTCGCGCCCACGCCGTCGTTGATGTTCAGGCCGTCCGGATGCGCACCCACTTCGATCACTTCCGCGCCCAGTTCGTGGAACACCTTGGGCGCGATGTGGTAGGCCGCGCCATGGGCGCAATCCACGGCGATCTTCAGGCCGCGCAGATCGCATTCGGTGGGAAAGGTGCTCTTGCAGAACTCGATGTAACGCCCGGCGGCATCGTCGATGCGCCGCGCCCGGCCCAGACGCACGGCCTCCACGCAAAGCATTGCCTTGTCCAGACTGGCTTCGATGTCCGCCTCCACCGCATCGGGCAACTTGGTGCCGTGCGCGGAAAAGAACTTGATGCCGTTGTCGAAGAAAGGGTTGTGCGAGGCCGAAATCACTACCCCGGCCTGCAAGCGCAGGGCGCGGGTCAGATAGGCCACCGCGGGCGTGGGTATCGGCCCGGCGAGCATCACATCCACCCCGGCAGAGGAAAAACCGGCCTCCAGCGCGGCTTCCAGCATATAGCCGGAGATGCGTGTGTCCTTGCCGATCAGCACCGCCGGGCGCTCGCCCGCGGGCAGGTCATGGCGCGCCACCAGCGACACCCCGGCGGCATGCCCGAGGCGCATCACGAACTCCGGCGTAATCGGCGCTTCGCCCACGCGGCCACGTACCCCGTCGGTGCCGAAATACTTGCGTGTTCCCATTGGTTTTCCCGTCCCTCCAGACCTCTGCGCAAACCCGGTTTCAGCCGGGCATCTCTACCTCAAGCCGCCTCTGCGCAGGCCCGCCAGATTTGCAGCGCCTCGCGCGTGGCGGCCACGTCGTGCACCCGGACGATGCGCGCGCCGTGCTCGACGGCCAGCGCCGCGCCGGTCACGCTAGCGATGAGGCGCTCGCCCACGGCCTTGCCGGTAATCGCGCCCAGCATCGACTTGCGGGACAGGCCCGCCAGCACCGGCAGCCCGTCGACCGCGAAACGGGCGAAGTGCTTGAGCATGCTGTAATTGTGGCCCACGTCCTTGCCGAAGCCGAAGCCGGGGTCGAGCACGATCCGTTCGCGCACCACCCCCGCCGCCGTGAGCGCCGCCACCCGGTCGCGGAGCGCATCCGCCACCTCGGCGACAACGTCGGCATAAACCGTGCTTTGCTGCATCGTTCGCGGCTCGCCCCGCATGTGCATCACGCACAGGCCGCAAGCGCCGCCCGCGACCGCATCCACCGCGTCCGGCGCGGAAAAGCCGTTGATGTCGTTGATCATATCGGCCCCGGCCCGCAGCGCCGCCCGCATCACCGCGGGCTTCATGGTATCGACCGACAAGGGCGCGCCAAGGCCGGAAAGCGCCTCGACCGCCGCCACGATGCGCGCGATCTCCCGCGCCTCGGGCACCGGATCGCAACCGGGCCGCGTCGATTCCGCGCCGATGTCGAGCAAATCCGCCCCCTCCTCCAGCGCCTTTTCCGCCCGCCGCAAGGCCGCCGCCACATCGCCGCGCAGCCCGTCGCCGGAGAAAGAATCGTCGGTCAGGTTGATGATCGCCATGATCCGTGGCGCGGAAAGATCCAGCACAAAGCGACCGCAGAGGAATCGGGACATGGGGGGGCACCCTGGAATACGGGAATGGCAGCATACCCGAGGCTGCCCGTTCTTGCACGGCCAAGGCTATCGCACACGCGATTGTCCTGGCGTGGCCTACCGTGTCAGTCGGCGTCTTCCTGTTGCAGGGTCAGCGTCCACGCCAGGGCATCCATGTACCAGATGGACGCCTGTTCGGGGTCGATGCCGCAGGCCGTGGCAATGGAGACGATGCTGCCCACCTCCATGTGCTCGCACGCCTTCGCCAGCGCCAGCGTGGCGGCGTAGGGGCCGGTGTTGTTCAGAATGGCATCCTGGATGGCGGAGTCGATGTTCAGCGAGGCCAGCGCGTGATCCAGGGGCTGTTGCAGGATGACGTCGATCAGCGACAACAGGCCGGTCAGGAACATCGCCTCGCGTTCGAGCGGCGGGCGCGAGGTGGCGATCAGTTCCATGGTGCGCGCCCGCACCAGTGCCGCTTCCAGCACCGCGCCCGCGCGTGGCCGGTTGCGGTTGCTGGCGCACAGCATCAGGGCCAGCCAGCGCCGCAGCGGCGCGCGCCCAAGCAAGACCAGCGCGCGTTCGATCGAGGAGACGTGTTCGCGCAGCCCCGTGGCCGCCGAATTGATGTAGCGCAGCAAACGCAGGGTGATCGCCCCGTCCTGCTTGAGCAGCGCGACGATTTCGCGCGTATCGGCATCCTGGCGCAACTTGTTGAGCAGCATGGTCAGATGCGAATAACCGGGGCCGAGATTGCGCCCCGTCCAGCTTTCGCGGTTGGTGATGAAAGGGCCTTGGAACAGGGTGGCACCGATCTTGAAGCAGAAATCGAAATCTTCCTCGGCGGGCAGGTCGCGCACCAGCAGGCCCGCATGCGGCGCTATTTTCAGGATATGCCTGACGAGCTTCATGCCATGCTCAATGTCGAGGTGCAGCCCCTGGAGGCAAACCAGGTCGATTTCGCTTATCAAATGAAAATACGCGGGAACCGCCACCGGATCGGGAATGCCGATACGATACCCCCGCGCGCGCATCGTCCTGATGCTATCGACCAGTTCCTTGGTCGGCGAGGCGCTCTCCCTTTCCACGGGTTTGAGGATGAAGAACGTATTGGCCGCAGGAAGCTGCTTCAGATCGGGATGATCGAGAAAAAAATCCGGCACTTCGATGAACGCGATGCGGTGCCCGAGAAGTTGCCCGATATTGGCGCGCACGATGTTCTGCACCAGCACTTCGGCATAGAGATGCAGAATCCGCCTGCTTTGCGGGCGGATGTTTGCGTGCATCGCGTCCTGGAGCATGAACTGATAGCCCGCGATTTTCTGCTGCCGGTTCAGGACGGCCTCGCGGCAGATGAGGGCGGCACCGATCTTGTGCGCCTGTCCGTCGTTTGCCGCCGGTGTCCGCGCCGCCGATACATCCTGGATCAAGGGAGCCTGCCGGTTGAGCATATCGAACGCGGCGGGCGGCGTTTGCCCGGCGGAGACCTGCCTTCCGGGAGGGGGCGAACGCCGGAACAGGCGGCGGAAAAAATTCTTCAGCATTACGGCATTTCCGTCCCGTGATCTGGCGGTTCAATGCCGGATGGGCGGCATGCCCGCGCGGCGGCGGACGCTGTCGATGTACGCGCCGCCGTCGGGCGGCGTGCCGTCGCGCAATGCCTGGAACATCGTTTCGCCAAGGCAGTCGAGCAATTCGTGCATGGCGAAATGGTGGCCGCCGCGCAGACGGCACAAGGCCGCGAACGCGGCACGGATGCCGGGAGGCTGGTCGATGGATATTTGCTCCTCGACCGCCAGGTGCAGGGACAGATGCAGGAAAGGATTGGTTTGGCCATTTTCCGGAGGAAATTCGCGCGACAGGGCATCGGCGCTGGCGAGCAGGTCATGGTATTCGGGGTGTTCCAGTACGATACCGGCGGCAGTCGTTTCGAGCGCGCTGAGCACTTCCTGGTTCCGGTGTTTGCGCCAGGCACCGACGAAGAAATCCCGAACCTGTTCGCGGGTTGGGTTGAAGATCATTGTTTATCCTGAAATCATTTTCCGGGCGACTTTCTGTTCGTACTGGCGTCGCGGGCGAACCCCGGATTTTCCCGAGGTCGGCACGGGCCGTATTTTCCACCCTGCAAGGCAAAATCCGTGTGCAACTTACCGGGTTGTTATGTCTTGTTCGTGACCTGTGTCCTCGCCGCGACCGGATGTCATGACATCCGCCGCGCCCGCAAGTCGTGTGTATCCCGCGTGGCCGCGAACCGGGCAGCGGCGCAAACTGTGTTCGCAACGTAACGCTATGTCGCAAACAGGACAATACGAGGCTTGCCCGTTCAAGTTGCAAATTCGTTATTAAACAGTGATTTGAAACTCGTACACACATGTTTTGATATTCGTTATGTACTGGCATACATGTTGCTGAACGCTGGCTGCCATGATCCTTGCGAGACAGAGCCATGATTACCACGTCCCGTTTAGTTGCGAAGCTTCCTGTATTCCCGGGGCCGCCCGCCGTCCTCATTGGCGCGGTGCTGGCCTGTTGTGTGTCTTCCGCCAAGGCCGCCGGGCCGGAATCCGACGAGGGGGTTTTCAGGCTTGGCGAGATCACCGTGACCGCCACGGCGGAGAACGAAACGTCGCCGCTTGCGCCCGATACGCTCGATAGCGAGCAGTTGCAGGATTTCAGCCGCGAGGGGCTGGTGGAGTCGCTCAATCTGATTCCCGGCGTCAGCACCACGCCTGGCGCGGGCAGCCGCAATGAGGCGATCATCAGCGTGCGCGGTTTCAATCGCTGGCAAGTGCCGCTGCTGCTCGACGGCATCCGCCTTTACCTGCCTGCGGACAACCGCATCGACTTCGACCGCTTCCTGACACCCGATCTCGCGGAAATACAGGTTTCCAAAGGCTATGTTTCGGTGCTCAATGGCCCGGACGGGATGGGCGGGGCCATCAATCTCGTCACCCGCAAACCGGTCAAACCCTTCGAGGCGGAATTGCGCGCGAGCGCCGCGTTTTCCAACGACGGTCACTACAACGGCAACACCGTCTATGCCAATCTCGGGGCGCGGCGGGAGGCGTTTTATGTGCAGGGCAGCATCGAACAGCGCGACGTGCGCGGCTGGTATTTGTCCGACGATTTCAAATCCACCGTGGCCGAGGACGGCGGCAAGCGCGACCATACCGGCAAGAAGGATTGGCGCGCCAATCTGAAAGCCGGTTTCACGCCGAATGCAACCGACGAGTATTCGCTCAATTTCGTCAAGCAGCGCGGCGAGAAGCACGGTATCGGTTCGGTGGATGGCGCTTCCGCGATCAGTATCTGGGATTGGCCCGTGTGGGATGTGTGGAGCCTTTACTGGCTGTCACATACGCAATTGGGCACAAAGAGCTATATCAAGACGCGCGCCTATTACAACAAATTCGAGAACGATCTCGTCGCTTATACCAATGTGTCGCTGAGCGCAAAAAACTGGACGAGTTATTACGACGACGAGGCTTACGGCGCGAGCGTGGAGCTTGGCACGGACGGGATCAGCGGTCATACCCTGAAGGGCGCGCTGCACTGGCGGCGCGACAATCACACCGAATGGCAAAATATGCATTCTTTGGATTCTGTCGAGCCTCGGCAGAATACGGATGAGGATGTGTTTTCGGCAGCACTGGAAGAAACTTGGCACGTCACGCCGCAATTTGATCTCGTGTTCGGTTTGAGCCGCGATGCCCGCTTGACCGACAAGGCCGAGGAATACGCCAATAACGTCAAATTCGGGCAGCCCACGGCGGACAAATGGGCGACGAATTACCAGGCCGCCGCGATCTGGCGCTACCGTGATACGGGGAGCGCGCATTTCTCGGTATCGGATCGCACCCGCTTTCCGACGATGTTCGAGCGGTTTTCTTCGCGTTTCGGTGGTGCAATCTCGAATCCCCGGCTGGAACCGGAACGTGCCCGCAATATTGAACTGGGCATAAAGGATCGCATCGCGCCTCGCGTGGCAGGCAGTGTTGCGATCTTCCACAATAAAATAGATGATGCCATCGAAAGCGTCCGTATTTCCTATGCGGGCGATGTGTACAGCCAGAGCCAGAACGTAGGCGAAGTCATTTACAGGGGCATCGAGTTCGGCATCACCGCCATGCCCACGGACACGCTGGAAATCGGTGCCAATTACACCTTCCTCGAAACGGAATACGAGGCGGACGAGGCGGGCGACTGGCCGCGCCACAAGGGGTTTATCTACGCGAAATGGCAGCCCACCCCGAAATTGACGCTCATTCCGGCGCTGGAATTGTCCGACAACCGCCGCATATCCAATTCGACGGCTAGCGGCTATGTCAGGACGGGCGCTTATGAGCTTTTGAGCCTGAAGGTGGCCTACAGGCTTTTGCCGGAGTGGGAGCTTTCCCTGACGGGTCGCAATCTGCTCGATAAAAACTATCAGTTCAGCGACGGCTACCCGCAGGAAGGCCGCAGTTTCATGGTTTCCACACGCTATCAGTTCTAGACCAGGGAAAGGGAGCAAATCATGACAGACCCTATCGACCGTCCGCGTCGTCGCCTGGTGGGCACGCTTCTGCTCGCCGGAGCGGCGGGGAGTCTTGTGCCGGGGTGCGCGCTTTTCGCGGCGAAGAAGTCCGCCATGGCGGAGCGGCGCGTCGTGGTTCTGACGAGTTACGCCGAAGAACTGGTGCAGCGTTTCCAGCAGGCTTTCGAGCAGAAGTATCCGGACGCGCGCGTGGAGGTGCTTTGGCGGCATTCCGCCGATGCGCTGGCGTATTTGCGCCGTGGCGGCATGGCGGAGATCGACGTTTACTGGACGCCCGCGCCGCGCAATTTCGCCCTGCTCAAGCAGGAGGGCCGATTCGCCCGGCTCACGCTCGACCGCGCCGCACTGCCGCCCGCCATCGGCGGGACGGCCATCTCCGACCCCGACGGCTATTATGCCGCCTTCGAGCTGGCCGGTTACGGCATCGCCTACAACCCGGAGGCGGTGCGGAAACTCGGCCTGCCGCCGCCGCGCGACTGGGGCGATCTCGCCGACCCGGCCTACCGGGGCAAGGTGCAGATGCCGATTCCCGGTCGTGTGGGCTTTGCGCCGGTCATGGCGGAAATCGTCCTGCAAGGCGAGGGGTGGGACAAAGCTTGGGCGACGTTTTCGGCCATCGCCGCCAATGTCGACTTCGGCAGCGGCGACCGCTCGCCCGACACGGATGAGGTGGCCGCCGGACACAAGGCGGCGCGGATGAGCATCGACTTTTTCATTACACCCTCGCGCCGCAACGCCGATCCGGCGGCGGGCGAACTTGCCTTCGTCTATCCGCCCAAAACAGCCTTCAATCCCTCGCACGTCGGCATCTCGGCGCAGGCACCGCATCCGGAAATGGCAAAGGCGTTTGTCGATTTCGTACTCTCCGCGCCCGCGCAGGAGATGCTGCTGGAGCCTGCGGTGCGGCGTCTGCCGGTACGCCGGGATGTTTACGCCGCCCATCCGGAACTGACGGTGCGGCCTTTCGACGGCGACGGCCTGGCTTACGACGACGAGCTTCGCCGCGACCGCCAGGGCCTGGTTGCCGCCCTGTTCGACATCGCCATTGTCCAGCCGCATGTGGAAGCCCTCGCCTTGTGGAACGACCTCGACCGCGCGGATCGGGAAGGGCGCGGTTCTGCCGCCCGCCGTGCGGAAATCCGCGCGCTGCTTGGCACCGTTCCCGTCAGTGATGAGGCACAACGCGATGAAAAGCTGCGCCGACTTTTCGCCTTTCCCGACCGCGAACCCGGCAAGCCGGAGCTGCCGCCGTCGCCCGAACGGCTGGCAATCGAAGCGCGCTGGAAGGCGGAAGTCAAAGACCGCCTCGCCGCTGCGCGCCGCCTGTTGCAAGCCCTCCAGAGCAAATCAACGTTATGAGGCTCATGTCAAACCGATCGTCATTGCGAGGAGCGAAGCGACGCGGCAATCCATGCGGCTTGCGGGATTGCCACGGCCCTACTGGCCCCGCAATGACGGTGGTTCTCTTTGGGCTTCAATTTGTTGATCTGCTCTGGTGATGGAGGAAGCAGAAAATGCGTGTCACCGCCTGCGTTTTTCTTTTTGCCGCCGCGCTCCTCATCTTTCCGCCCCGCATCCATGCGCAAGTGCCCGCGCAGACACCGGCGGGCGGCGCTTTTTCCCATACCGTCGAAGCGGGGGCGGAACGCAGTGCTTTCACGCATATTCCCTGGGACAGCATCCCGGCAGACCTGTGGGACAAAGTGCGCAATGGCCGTTCGCTCACACGCCAGACCTGGGTCATCTCGCCTTCGCTGGAGCCGCGCATCGCCGGTCTTGGCCCGACTTACAACCGCCCTTCCTGTTTATCCTGTCACCCCGGCAACGGGCGCGGCGGCGCGCCCGCCACGGCAGCCAGGGCCATGCACAGCATGTTGGTCAGGCTTTCCGTCCCCGGCACCGACGCGCACGGCGGCCCGAAGCCGGAACCGCGCTACGGCGACCAACTGAACGAATTCGGCATACCGGGCGGCGTGCCCGGCGAAGGCGAAGCCTTCCTGGAATGGCAGCCTCGCAAGGAGGTGCTGGCCGACGGGCAGGAAGTCATATTGCGCTGGCCGAAGATCGGCTTTCGCAAACTCGCCTTCGGCCCGCTCACCGAGGCTTATATGACTTCCGCCCGCGTCGCGCCGCCGATATTCGGCCTCGGCCTGCTCGAAGCGGTGCCCGAAGCCGACATCCTCGCCCTTGCCCGCGCGCAACGGGCTGCCGGGGACGGCATCGCCGGTCAGCCCAATTACGTGTGGGACGCGGGCAGGAAGCAAGAAGTCCTGGGCCGTTTCGGCTGGAAAGCCAACCAGCCCACGACGCGCCAGCAGATCGCCGGTGCGCTGGCGGGCGACATGGGCATCACCAGCGACATCCTGCCCGAACCCAACTGTCCGCCCGCGCAGGCCGCCTGTGCGGCGACCCGCGAAAAGACGGGCGAAAAGCATCCGGAGATTTCCAGCGCCGATCTGGACGACATGACCCTTTACCATTACGTGCTCGCCATTCCCGACGCGCGCCGCGGCGACGACGCAGCCGTCCGGGGCAAGGCGCTCTTCAGCGCCGCCGGTTGTGCCACCTGCCACCAGCCGGAACTGAAAACCGGCGCTTTTCCCGCCTTCCCCGCGCTCGCCGGGCAGACTATCCGGCCTTACACCGATCTGCTCCTGCACGACATGGGGCCGGAACTTGCCGATGGACGCCCCGATTACCGCGCCAATGCCCGCCAATGGCGCACGCCGCCGCTGTGGGGCATCGGGCTGCTCGACGCGGTCAACGGCAGTGGTCGCTACGGGCTGTTGCACGATGGCCGCGCCCGCAACCTGCTGGAAGCCATTCTGTGGCACGGCGGCGAGGGGGAGAAGGCCAGGGAAGCGGTGCGGAAAATGTCCGCCAAGGAACGCGAGGCTTTGCTTGCGTTCCTGAAAACATTGTGAGGCGGCGCACCGTCACCGCTGGCCGGGGTCGCCCGGAACCCGCGGCGGCTCGGCAGTGGGGGCGGGGATCAATATCCTGGGCGGGGTCGTGATGCGCGGCACCTGTACGAAGATTTCCCCCGGACGCACCAGCCCCAGGTCGTAGCGCGCCCGTTCTTCGATGGCATCGGCCCCGGTCTGGAGGTCGTCCACCTCGGCGTCGAGGCTGGCGTTGCGTTTTTCCAGTTCCTGATTGCGATCGCGCTGCGTTTGAAGCTCTTTTTTGAGTTCCCAGGCGCGCAACCATCCGCCACGGCCTAGCCATAAGGGATACTGCAAAACGACGACCAGTCCGATGAGGATTGCGATGGGCCAGCGCATACGAAACTGCTCAGGAAAAAGAGGGCGCTGGCGGACTACCCCGCCAGCGCCCTCCGGTGTTAGCGCAAATTGTAAAACGCGCGCCGTCCCGGGTAGTGCGCCAAATCACCGAGTTCTTCTTCGATGCGAAGCAGCTGGTTATATTTGGCAATGCGGTCGGAGCGCGACAACGAGCCGGTCTTGATCTGCTGCGCGCGCAGACCCACGGCAATGTCGGCAATGGTGCTGTCTTCGGTTTCGCCCGAACGGTGCGAGATGACCGCCGTATAGCCGGCGAGCTTGGCCATTTCGACCGCGGCGAAGGTTTCGGTCAGGGTACCGATCTGGTTGATTTTTATCAGGATGGAATTGGCGACGCCCATGGCGATGCCCTGTTCGAGAATCCGCGTGTTGGTCACGAAAAGGTCGTCGCCGACGAGTTGCACTTTTTTGCCCAGCCGCTCGGTGAGCAGCCTCCAGCCTTCCCAGTCGCCCTCGGCCATGCCGTCCTCGATGGAAACGATGGGAAATTTGTCGACCAGGTCGGCAAGGTAGTCGATGAAACCCCGCGTGTCGAGCGTCAGCCCTTCGCCCTTCAGTTCGTATTTGCCGTCCTTGTGGAATTCCGAGGCCGCGCAGTCGAGCGCCAGCAGCACTTCGCGGCCCGGCTCGTAACCGGCGGCGGTGATCGCTTCGAGGATCAGCTTCAGCGCCTCTCCCGTGCCGGAGACGTTGGGCGCAAAGCCGCCCTCGTCGCCTACCGTGGTCGAGAAGCCTTTTCTGTCGAGGATTTTTTTCAGGTGCTGGAAAATCTCCGCGCTGCACCGCAGGGCTTCGCGGAAGCTTTTCGCGCCCACCGGCAGGATCATGCATTCCTGGAGGTCGAGCCGGTTGTTGGCGTGCGCGCCGCCGTTGATGACGTTCAGCATCGGCACCGGCATCACCATCGGGCTGGCACCGCCGAAATAGCGGTAGAGCGGCAGCCCGGCTTCTTCGGCGGCGGCCTTGGCCACGGCTATCGAGACGGCCAGGATGGCATTGGCCCCGAGGCGCGATTTGTTTTCGGTGGCGTCGAGGTCGATCATCGTGCGGTCGATGAAGGTCTGCTCTTCGGCATCGAGGCCGATCAGGGCTTCGGAGATTTCGGTGTTCACATTTTCGACCGCGCGCAGCACGCCCCTGCCGAGAAAGCGGCCCGCATCCCCGTCGCGCAGTTCGATGGCTTCGCGCGAGCCGGTCGACGCGCCCGAGGGCACGGCGGCGCGGCCCATGACGCCGGATTCGAGCAGCACGTCGGCCTCGACGGTGGGGTTGCCGCGCGAATCGAAAACTTCGCGGGCGATGACATCAACGATTGCACTCATGTTGGATTCCTGTCGGATGGGAGAATTGACGGGACGCGGCCGCTCAGTCCGGCTGCTCCAGGAGCAGGGCGGATTTCGCCAGTCGGTCGAGTTCTTTCAGTGTTGCCAGCAGCGCCGCCATGCGCCCGAGCGGCCAGGAGTTCGGCCCGTCGGAAAGCGCCTTGTCGGGGTCGGGATGGGTTTCCATGAAGATCCCCGCGATGCCCACCGCGACCGCCGCGCGCGCCAGTACCGGCACGAATTC
>JAISNX010000076.1 GCA_031276015.1 Azoarcus sp. | reverse complement strand
GAGACGCCGGTCAGGAACGCGAAACGGATGTGGGCATCGGCATCCTTGATGACCGAATAGAGGTCGCGCAGCCCGTCGCGCATCTCGCGGGCGATGTCCGGTTGCGCGAGATTGTCGAGAATCGGCTTGTCGTATTCGTCGACCAGCACTACCGCGCGCTGGCCGTATTGGCGCTCGGCAGCGTGGATCAACGCGCGGAAACGTCCCGACACGCTGCCCGACTTGCCCGGCAAACCGAGGCGTTCCTCGTTTTCTTCCAGCAATTCGCCGATACATTTTTCCAGCGCGGCGCGCCCCTTCGGCACGCCACCACCGAAGCTGATGCGAATGACCGGGTACTTGACCGTCCAATCCCATTTATCATGGCAGTACAGCCCCCGGAACAGCGGCTCGTTGCCCGCGAAAAGTTCCGCCAGGGTATCGAGGAACAGGCTCTTGCCGAAACGGCGCGGACGCGAGAGGAAGTAATACTTGCCTTCGTCGATCAGGCGCAACGCGAATGGCGTCTTGTCGACGTAGTAATGATTTTCCTCGCGGATTTCCCGGAAGGTCTGGATGCCGATGGGCAGTTTCTTGCGGGTCATGGTGGACAACCGGAACGAATCAGGCGCGGGATTATACCGCGCGGACGGGAACACCACGTCATGCACGGGTTCCCCGGCGCGAAAGCGCAACCGGCAGCCTCCGGGGGCTGCCGGTGCCGAAAGCCTTTCAGACCGCCGCCAGCGCCTGGTCGAGATCGGCGAGGAGATCGTCGATATGCTCGATGCCGATGGACAACCGCACCATGTCGGGCAGCACGCCCGCCTTCGCCAGTTCTTCCGCGTTGAGCTGGCGGTGCGTGGTGGACGCCGGATGGCAGGCGAGCGACTTGGCATCGCCGATGTTGACCAGTCGCGTGAAGAGCCGAAGCGCATCCTGGAAACGCGCGCCCGCTTCGCTGCCGCCCTTCACGCCGAAGGTCAGGATGCCCGAGGCGCGGCCACCCAGGTACTTTTGCACCAGCGGATGATCGGGGTGATCGGGCAGCCCGGCGTAATTGACCCACGAGGTTTTGGCGTGCCCCTTGAGGAATTCCGCAACCTTGATTGCGTTGTCGCAGATGCGGTCGAGCCGCAGGGCGACCGTTTCCACGCCTTGCAGAATCAGGAACGCATTGAATGGCGAAAGCGCCGCGCCCTGATTGCGCAAGGGCACGACGCGCGCGCGCCCGATATACGCGGCCTCGCCGAACGCCTCGGTATAAATCACGCCGTGATAGGAAACATCCGGCGTGCTCAATCTCGGAAAGCGCGTTTTATATTGCGCCCAGGGGAATTTGCCCGAATCGACGATGATGCCGCCGAGCGAATTGCCGTGCCCGCCGAGATATTTGGTGAGCGAATGCACGACCACATCCGCGCCATGCGCGAAAGGCCGGCAAAGATAAGGAGAGGGCACCGTGTTGTCGACAATCAGCGGAATGCCCGCCTCGTGGGCAATGGCGGCCAGCGGCGCGAAATCCGTGATGTTCCCGAGAGGATTGCCGACGGATTCGCAAAAGATGGCCTTGGTGCGTCCGTCGATCAGACGCCGGAAACTTTCCGGATCGCGGTAATCGGCAAAACGTGTTTCGATGCCCAATTGCGGGAAAGTGTGGGCGAGAAGATTGTAAGTGCCGCCATAGAGTGTGGCGGCAGAAACGATGTTATCGCCCGCCTCGGCGATGGTCTGGATGGCGTAGGTGATCGCGGCCATGCCGGAAGCCGTCGCCAGCGCCCCGACGCCGCCCTCCATCGCCGCGACGCGCTGCTCCAGCACCGCGTTGGTGGGGTTCATGATGCGGGTGTAGATGTTCCCCGGCACCTTGAGGTCGAACAGATCCGCGCCGTGGCGGGTATCGTCGAAGGAATAGGAAGTCGTCTGGTAAATCGGCACCGCGACGGCATGGGTCGTGGGATCGGGGGTATAGCCGCCATGGACGGCAAGCGTTTCGGGTTTCATGGCATCTCCGCTGATGAATTGGCTGGCGAGTATATAGGGGGGGCGTATGGGCGGCACTTGTGGCCGTCCACACGGGGTGTCATTGCGGAAGGCGAAGGGGGGCCAGCCTTTGCAGGGTCTGGTCGCGCCCGAGCACGGCCAGGACGGCGTCGATGGAGGGGGTGTGCTCCACGCCGAACAGGGCGACCCGCAACGGAATGGCGAGGCGAGGCATCTTCAGGCCGTGCTCCGCAAGGGTTTCCTTGATGGCCTGGGCGATGGCGTCTTTCTCCCAGTCCGGGAGCTTTTCCAGCCGGGCGGCGAGCGAGGCCAGCGCGGCACGCGCCGGGGGGGCGAGATGTTTTTCGGCCAGTTCCGGGGAAATGTCGGGCGACCGATAAAACGGGGCGATGGCCTCGGCCAGTCGATTGAGATTGCCCGCGCGTTCCTTGTAGAGCGCCACGAGCGGATCGAGGCCGGGGCCGCCCGTCGTGTCGATGCCCTGCGCGCCGAACTGCCCGGCCACATCCCGCGCGAGATCGCTGTCGCTGGCGGCCTTGATGTATTGCGCGTTCAGCCAGTCCAGTTTTCCGGTGTTGAATTGCGCGGCGGACGAGGTGATGTGGTCGAGGTCGAACCATTCGACAAAACGCTCGCGGCTGAAAACTTCGTCGTCGCCATGGCTCCAGCCGAGCCGGGCAAGGTAGTTGACGACCGCTTCCGGCAGGTAGCCCGCGTCCCGGTATTGCATGACGCTGACCGCGCCGTGGCGTTTGGAGAGTTTGGTGCCGTCGTCGCCGAGGATCATCGAGAGGTGGGCGTAGCGCGGGATGCTCGCGCCAAGCGCGGCAAGAACGTTGATCTGGCGCGGGGTGTTGTTGACGTGGTCGTCGCCGCGAATGACGTGGGTGATGCCCATGTCCCAATCGTCGACGACCACGCAGAAATTGTAGGTGGGCGTGCCGTCGGCGCGGGCGATGATGAAGTCGTCGAGTTCGGCGTTGGCGATCTCAATATGCCCTTTCACGATGTCGTCCCAGGCAACCACGCCACTTGCCGGGTTCCGGAAGCGCACGACCGGCGCGATGCCCGCGGGCACGGGCGGCAGCGTCTTGCCGGGTTCGGGCCGCCAGCGCCCGTCGTAGCGTGGTTTTTCCTTTCTCGCTTCCTGCGCCGCGCGCAGGACATCGAGTTCTTCCTTCGAGGTGTAGCAATGGTAGGCCGTGCCGTCAGCGAGCATTTGCCGGATGACTTCCTTGTAGCGATCCATGCGCCGCGTCTGGTAGAACGGCCCTTCGTCGTAGTCCAGCCCGAGCCAGGCCATGCCGTCGAGGATGGCCTGTACCGCCTCCGGCGTGTAGCGGGCGAGGTCGGTGTCCTCGATGCGCAGGACGAATTTCCCGCCGCAATGGCGGGCATAGGCCCAGGAGAACAGCGCGGTGCGCGCGCCGCCGATGTGCAGGTAACCGGTGGGGCTTGGGGCAAAGCGGGTGCGAACGATGGAGGTCATGGTGTTCGATTCCGAAAAGAACAACCCGCCGTCCGCAACGACGCCGGGGGTGTGCATGATAGTGGGCGCGGCATGGGGGTGTCCATTACACTTCGCTCCCCGCCCCTCAAGACTGTATACTTGGCCGCGCCTTGCGGGCCGCCCAAGTCTGCCCAAGGCATAACACGATTGGCCGAATTATTTAAAGGCATCACCCCATGACCGAAAAAGAGGAATTCGCGCGGAAACTGCAACAGTCCGTCAAGAAACTGCGAGATTACGTCAGCAGTGGCGATGGTCAGTGGACAGTCAAGGGATTCATCGACATTTTCAAAAATGTTTATACTATATCCTCGGACACCAAGATCATTTCAAAGATTCTTGAAATACATATTTTCCCGGAAATCCTCGAATTTGCCCAGGCTAACGGATATAAAGTTGTCTTTGCCGAACACCAGAATTACTACCCTGATATATCGTTCATCAAGGCGGGAGACGAATCCGTCAAGTTTGCCGTTGATTTTAAAACCACTTACAGAAATCCCAAGAAACCGTATTTATGCAACGGATTCACGCTAGGTTCACACGGGGAATATTTTGAGAACAGAACCAGCACCAAGAACATCCAGTTCCCCTACGGAAGTTATTCCGGGCATTTCTGTCTTGGCATCATCTATGACCGCGCGGAAGGACAGGCTATCGACGAAACGAAATCACATAGAATCGACGAACTGCATTCGATTACATCCGTCGTGCGGAACTTCCAGTTCTTTATCGCGGAGAAATGGATGATCGCCAGTGACAAGGGCGGTAGTGGCAATACCGCCAACATCGGCAGTATCAACAACATCGCCGACATTATTGCCGGTAGAGGAATGTTCTCCAGACTGGGAGAAAGGTGGTTTGACGAGTACTGGATGAATTACAAAAAAATAACCATCCAGGACGAGAGAGGCCGAACAAGAAAAATATCCACGCTCCGGGAATTTGTCGAATACAAAAACGGTGATGTTTCTCTTGTTGTCGATAAAAGGAACGATGAAGAATGAGTGCAAGAACCGGCGTCCCGCCAATCAAGTCGCAAGGCATAAAAACCAGGCTTGTTCCCTGGATACAGAGTATCGTGCCAACGGACTTCCATGGCAGATGGATTGAGCCGTTCATGGGTACCGGAGCCGTAGCCTTCAATGTAGCTCCGCGTCGTGCGCTCTTGTGCGATACAAATCCCCACCTTATTGGTTTCTACGCTGCCATTGCATCAGGCGAAATTACACCGGAAACAGTCAGGGATTTTCTGACCCGGCAAGGGGAAGCCCTTTCATCCAAAGGAGAAAATTACTACTACTTCATCAGGGACAGATTCAATGCGGAGCATTCTCCACTGGATTTTCTGTTTGTTAATCGCGCCGGATTCAACGGCATGATCCGTTTCAACCGGAAAAAGGAATTCAATATTCCGTTTTGTAGAAAACCCCAACGATTTGCACAAGCGTATGTAACGAAAATCACGAACCAGGTAGCGTGGGTTAGCAAAATAATCCAAATGAAAGAATTTACTTTCAAATGCCAGGATTTCAATGCAACAATTGAAAATGCCACACCGCATGACATTATCTACTGCGATCCGCCGTATATTGACAGGCATGTCGATTATTACAACGGCTGGAATGATGTTCACGAGCGCGAGCTTTTCAGGAAGCTCTCGGATTTCGGCGGCAAGTTTATCCTGTCGACATGGCATCACAATGATTATCGTGAAAATGAATACGTGAAACATTTGTGGTCAGCGTATCATGTTCTTACACGAGAACATTTCTACCACGTTGGTGGAAAGGAAGAAAACAGGAATCCCGTCGTCGAGGCTCTGGTGACAAACTTCATTACCACGACTATTCAGCGTCACGAAGAAACCAGCGTCCAACGCATATTGCCCGATCCGGTCGCGGCGTAGTATAAGTCCAGAATTCAGGACATCTCCGCCCACCCCTGTATTGCTTCGCTTACATCCACGAACACGAATATCAATTCCCCATCCACCATCCATCATGTCTCCCCAACTCAATGCCCCGCAGCGCGAAGCTGTCCGTTATCTCGATGGCCCTTGCCTGGTACTGGCTGGCGCGGGCAGCGGCAAGACGGGGGTCATTACGCGCAAGATCGCGTACCTGATCGGGGAATGCGGGTTTTCGCCCGCCAATGTGGCGGCGATCACGTTCACCAACAAGGCGGCGCGCGAGATGCAGGAACGGGTGACGCGGCTCGTGGACGGGCGGGCACCGGAAGGGCTGACGATATGCACCTTCCATGCGCTCGGCTTGCGGATCGTCCGCACGGAAGCGCGCCATTGTGGTCTCAAGCCGCAGTTTTCCATTCTCGACGCGGCGGATACGGCGCAGATCGTCGCCGACATCGCGGGCGATGCGGAAAAAGGCATCGCCAAACAGTTGCAGTGGCGGATTTCGGCATGGAAGAACGCGATGATCTCCCCCGCCGAGGCGGCACGGCTGGCCGACGATGAACTGTCGGCGGCGGCGGCGCGGCTGTATCCGGACTATGAGCGCACTTTGCGGGCCTACCAGGCGGTCGATTTCGACGATCTCATCGCCCTGCCCGTCCGCCTGTTCGAGGAAAACGCCGAGACGCGCGAACGCTGGCAGAACCGGCTGCGTTACCTGCTCATCGACGAATACCAGGACACCAACCGCGCCCAATACCGGCTGCTGCGCCACCTGGCGGGCGTGCGCGGCGCGTTTACGGCGGTCGGCGACGACGACCAGGCCATCTACGCCTGGCGCGGAGCCGACATCGAAAACCTGCGCCAGCTGCAGGTGGATTTTCCGCAACTCAGGCTCATCAAGCTCGAACAGAATTACCGCTCCTCGCGCCGCATCCTGGAGGCGGCCAACCGGGTGATCGCCCACAACGAGAAGATTTTCGAGAAAAAACTGTGGTCGGAGCACGGCATCGGCGAGCCGGTGGTGGTGACGGATTGCCACAGCGCCGAGCATGAGGCCGAGTGGGTGGCGACGAAGATCGGCGCGCACAAGTTCCAGCACCGGAGCCGTTTCCGCGATTACGCCATCCTGTATCGCGGCAATCACCAGGCGCGCCTCATCGAGCAGCAATTGCGCAACCGGAATATCCCCTACGCGATCTCCGGCGGGCAGAGTTTCTTCGAGCGATCCGAAATACGCGACATCGTGGCCTGGCTGCGCCTGCTGGCGAACGAGGACGACGATCTCGCCTTCATCCGCGCCATCACCGTGCCGAGGCGCGGCATCGGTGCCAGTACCATCGAGGCACTGGGCCATTACGCCGGGCACCGCCACCTGGGCATGTGCACCGCCGCGCGCGAGGAAGGTTGCGCCGCGCATGTGCAGGCACGCCAACTGGAAGCCGTGCGCCAGTTCATCGCCTTCGCCGACCACATGCGGCAACGCGCCGCCATCGAGTCGGCATCGCGGACGCTCGCCGCCCTGCTGTCGACGATCCACTACGAAACCTGGCTTTTCTCGCATCACGCCAACCGCGAAGCGGAAGCGAAATGGCACAACGTTTCGGATTTCGTCGACTGGCTCGGGCGGCGCGGCGACGAGGACGGCAAGAACCTGGTCGAACTGACCCAGACCATCGCCCTCGCCTCGATGCTGGACAAGCAAGACCCCGATTTCGACGGCGTGCAGCTTGCCACCCTGCACGCGGCCAAGGGGCTGGAGTTTCCGCACGTTTTCCTGATCGGCGTCGAGGAAGGTTTATTGCCGCACCAGAGCAGCGTCGATGAGGACAAGATCGACGAGGAGCGGCGGCTGATGTATGTCGGCATCACGCGCGCGCAGAGAAGCCTTCATCTCACCTGGTGCAAGCGCCGCAAACTTGGCGGCACATTGCGGGAATGCGAACCTTCGCGCTTCATCGCCGAAATGGGCGAAGATGTGCAAATCAACGACCGCGCGCAACGCAACGCTCCGCTCTCGAAGGAAGAAGGCCGCGCGCGCCTGGCGGGCCTGATGGCGATGCTCGACGCACGCCAGACGCCCGGCCAGTGAGCGGGAAAAAAGAGAAAACGGGAGATGCCCCGGCTTTCTTTTTTACGTGGCGCTTCGCGCCGCCTTGCTACGCCGATTACGCCGATCCCCGATGTTCTTGCCCGCTGGAACGAGCCGGGCAAGACAAAACGGTCGACTCAGCGTTTCGGCAGCAGGATTTGCGCTTCGCCGACGGTCACTTCGGTATCGCCGACCGTGCAGACGGTGGAAAGCGTGACACGGCGTTTTTCAGGATCGAGCGCGGTGATGGTCGCGCGGGCGACGACGGTATCGCCGATGCGCACCGGAGCCTTGAACTTCACCGTCTGCGAAAGATAGATCGCGCCGGGGCCGGGCAGCCGGGTGCCGAGCACGGTGGAAATGTAGGCGGCTGAAAGCATGCCGTGGGCGATGCGGCCCTTGAACATGGTGCTAGCGGCGAATTCCTGGTCGACGTGCACCGGGTTGGTGTCGCCGGAGACGCCCGCGAAGGCGAAGATGTCGGCTTCGGAGACGGTGCGGGCAATGGAAGCGGTCTGCCCTTCCTTCAGGTCTTCAAAGTTGTAGAGATAGACTTCGGAAAAATCACGCGACATGGCGATGCTCCTTTTTTCGTTGCGGCGTTTTCCCGGCGACGCGCCGGAAAGGCTGGCAGCATAACGCGACACGGGCTTCGTCACAAGTCATGACTGCATCAGGATCGGTCGGGAAGCAATTCGGATTCGTCGTCCTGCGACGGCGAAGCGGGCACCCGGTATTGTTCGGAGGCCCATGCCCCGAGGTCGATTTGCTTGCAGCGCGCCGAACAGAACGGACGATGGGGATTCGCCTCGCTCCATTCGGCTTTTCCGCCGCACCGGGGGCAGCACACGAAGCGCCGCCCGGGAGGAATGGACTCGGTCACAGCCCGCAGAAAGTCAGCTCGAAAGGCAGGTCGCGTTCGAGCGGACGGGGCCGCGCCTGGGTTTCGGGCAACATGAAACGGATATTGAGCGCGTACTTGTTGGCGCTGATCTCGGGCACGGCGGCTTCGGTGCGGGCAATGCGGATGCGGATCATCTGCGCGGCAATGCCGTTCGTTTTCTCCGAGAACGCACCGGCGCGCGCGACCTGCGCTTCCGGGCGGCCACTCGAACGCAGCAGCCGCAGCACGATGGAAAGTGCTTCCCGGATCGGCTCCAGCGGCTTGACCCAAGTATCGAGATCGCGCCGCCGGGTCTGTCCGTCGCGGTTGAGCCAATAGTGGTAGGAAGGCAGATCGAATTCGCACGCACCGCCGGGGATGGTGGCGCGACCGCGGATGCTCATCAACCATTCGTTGTCGCGCAGGTGCTGGCCGAATCGGCCCGACATCGAAAGCAGGCTCGCCGACGCCTGTTCGATCTCCTGGAGCGCCTCCTGGAGCGCCTCTTCGGAAATCTCCGGGTTTTCGCGGAACGAAATCAGTATTTGACGCTGTCGTTCAAGTTCCTGGACGAGATCGACCTTGAGGTCGGCACGCCCGGCAACCTCGACGGTCTCGAACAGGGCAAGAAGGGCGACGTGGTGATGAAACGGGTCGTCGCTCTCGCGGAAATGAGCGTTTCTCTGGAGCAGGTCTTCCAGGCGCAGCAAAGTGCGAATGCGCTCATTGAAGGGATATTCGTAAGTAATCACGCGCGTTCCGGAAAAGTATCAAAACCCGGCCTTGCGGAAGGAAACAGCCGGTTCAGTGGCGGATGATAACATCGCCGCCGGTAAAGGCGGATTCGCGTCATGCTCTCCGTGCCGGAATACCTTATTTATGTAATTGCAAAATCGCCAATCCGGTAATCAGGCTGTACGCCCCCTGCCCCCGATCCCCTGCCCCGCTTTTTGAAAGCCCGCCCGAAGTCTTCGGGAGGATATGCTGTCAAACTTGTAACTTCGGGTTATAAGAACGAAAGTTTTTATTTTTAGCAAGTCTTTGCCTGTCCTTTACACTGCGCCGCATTGATTCAGGAGAGATCATCGATGTCAGCAAAACGATATTGGGGATGGGCGCTTGCCGCTATTCCGCGCGCTTCGGGCACGGGTACGCAGGCGCACTTCGCCGATGGCGGCACCTTCGAGCAGATCGTTTCTTCCGCCAAACGCTGATGGCCCGGACAACGCGCGTTCTTCCCGGCTTCGGCCCGGCCCTGGGGCTGACGCTGACCTGGCTGTCGCTCATCGTCCTGGTGCCGCTGGCCTCGGTGTTTCTGAAAGCGTCCAGCCTGTCGCTGTCCGAATTCTGGAACGTCGTCAGCGCGCCCCGGATCGTGGCCTCGTACAAACTCTCGTTCGGCATGTCATTCGCCGCGGCGGCCATCAATGCCGTGTTCGGCTTGATGCTCGCCTGGTGCCTGGTGCGCTACCGCTTTCCCGGCAAGCGGGTGGTCGATGCGCTGATCGACCTGCCCTTCGCCCTGCCCACGGCGGTGGCCGGGATTTCCCTGACCGCGCTCTACGCGAAAAACGGCTGGATCGGCCAGTATCTCGACCCGCTCGGCATCCAGATCGCCTTCAAACCCCTGGGCGTGATGGTGGCGCTGGTTTTCATCGGCCTGCCTTTCGTCGTGCGCACAGTGCAGCCGGTGCTCGAAGACCTCGAAACGGAACACGAAGAAGCCGCCGCCAGCCTGGGCGCGGGCCGCTGGCAAACCTTCCGGCACGTCATCCTGCCGGTGCTGCTGCCCGCGCTGCTGACCGGGTTCGCGCTCGCCTTTGCACGCGCGGTCGGCGAATACGGCTCGGTGATCTTCATCGCCGGGAATATCCCGATGATCTCGGAGATCACACCGCTCATGATTATCACCAAGCTCGAACAATACGATTACGTCGGCGCGACCGCCGTGGCGGAAGTGATGTTGCTGATCTCCTTCGCGCTCTTGTTCATCATCAACGGGCTGCAAGCCTGGGCGGCCCGGCGGACGGGGAGGGATCGCTGATGGCCTCGCCACGGCAAATCGACACCGATCCGGCGGCGCGTTTCGAGACGCGCTCGGCCACGCGCGAAGCACCATGGGTGAAGTGGACGCTGATCGTCCTCGCGCTTTCCTTTTTCGCGCTTTTCCTGCTGATGCCGCTGGCCGCGGTGTTCGCCGAGGCGCTGCGCAAGGGCTGGTCGACATACTTCGCGGCGCTGGCGGAACCCGATGCACTGGCCGCGATCCGGCTCACGCTGATCGCCGCGGGCATCGCCGTGCCGCTCAATCTCGTCTTTGGCGTGGCGGCAGCCTGGGCGATTGCCCGGTTCGAGTTTCGCGGCAAACACTTCCTCATCACGCTCATCGACCTGCCGTTTTCGGTGTCTCCCGTGGTCGCGGGGCTGGTGTTCGTGCTGATGTTCGGCGCGCACGGCTGGTTCGGGCCGTGGCTGAGCGAGCACGACATCAAGATCATCTTCGCCGTGCCCGGCATCGTGCTGGCCACGGTGTTCGTCACTTTCCCGTTCGTCGCGCGCGAGCTGATTCCGCTCATGCAGGCGCAGGGCAAAGAGGAGGAAGAAGCCGCCATCGTGCTCGGCGCGAACGGCTGGCGCACGTTCTGGCATGTCACGCTGCCGAACATCCGTTGGGGACTGCTCTACGGCATCATCCTTTGCAATGCCCGCGCCATGGGCGAATTCGGCGCGGTCAGCGTCGTGTCGGGCCATATTCGCGGCGAAACCAACACGATGCCGCTACAAGTGGAAATTCTCTACAACGAATACCAGTTCGCCGCCGCCTTCGCGGTGGCTTCGCTGCTGGCGCTGCTGGCGCTGGCGACGCTCGGGATCAAGGCATGGGTGGAGCGCCACGCGGGGCGCGCGCACCGGACGGCACAGGACGAGACACCATCATGAGTATCCAGGTTCGCAATATTGTCAAGCGTTTCGGCGGTTTCAGCGCGCTGGGCGACGTGACGCTCGATTTTCCTTCCGGCGAACTCGTCGCGCTGCTCGGGCCGTCGGGCTGCGGCAAGACGACGCTCCTGCGCATCATCGCCGGGCTGGAGAGCGCCGACAGCGGACAGGTGCTGCTCGAAGGCGAGGATGCTTCCGCCCGGCACGTGCGCGAGCGCCAGGTGGGATTCGTGTTCCAGCATTACGCGCTTTTCCGGCACATGACAGTGTTCGACAACGTAGCTTTCGGCCTGCGCATGAAGTCGCGCGCGCAGCGTCCGCCGGAGCCGGAAATCCGCGCGAAGGTGCAGCGCCTGCTCGAACTCGTCCAGCTCGACTGGCTGTCCGGGCGCTTTCCCTCGCAACTCTCCGGCGGGCAGCGTCAGCGCATCGCGCTAGCCCGCGCGCTGGCGGTGGAACCGCGCGTGCTGCTGCTGGACGAGCCTTTCGGCGCGCTCGATGCCAAAGTGCGCAAGGAATTGCGGCGCTGGCTGCGGCGGCTGCACGACGAATTGCACATCACCTCGATCTTCGTGACCCACGACCAGGAAGAAGCGCTGGAAGTGGCCGACCGCGTGGTGCTGATGAACCGGGGCCGGGTGGAGCAGGTCGGCGCGCCGGAGGAGGTTTACCGCCAGCCCGCGACGCCTTTCGTATATAGCTTTCTCGGCGCGGTGAATCTTTTCCACGGGCGGGTCGACGGCGAAGGCGTGCGAGTGGGCGACGACCTGCTGCCGCATCCGGCGCAGGAAGGGGGCTTGTCCGAAGGCGCGCGGGTGATGGCCTTTGCCCGCCCCTACGAACTCGACATCGTGCCCTGCGAGGGGCCGGGCGGCATCACGGCCACGGTGAGCCGGGCACTCTCCTTCGGCGTGACGACCCGGATCGAACTCGAAGGCCGTGACGGCCAGCATTTTGAAGTCGAACTCACACGCGAACGCGCCGCCGCGCTCGGCCTTGCCGTCGGGCAGGCGGTGCGGCTGGCTCCCTCGAACCTGCGGGTTTTCGAGTACGAAGAAGGCGCGGGAATCTGAAGCGAGAGGAAACGGAACATGAACTTCCAGCAATTACGCATCGTGCGGGAGACCGCGCGGCGCGGTTTCAACCTGACGGCGGTCGGCAATGCCCTTTTCACGTCGCAATCGGGCGTCTCCAAACATATCAAGGATCTGGAGGACGAAATCGGCCTGGAGCTTTTCGTCCGGCGCGGTAAACGCCTGCTCGGGCTGACCGCGCCCGGCAAGGAAGTGCTCGTCATGGTCGAACGCATGCTGCTCGACGCGGCCAACATCAAGCGGCTGGCCGAACAATACGCCAGCACCGATGCCGGGCAACTCACCGTCGCCACCACCCACACGCAGGCGCGCTACTCCCTGCCGCCCGTGGTGACGGCCTTCAGGCGGGACTTCCCCAAAGTCCACCTCAAGCTGCACCAGGGCAGCCCGGCGGAGATCGCGCAGATGCTGCTCGACGGCGAGGCCGACATCGCCGTGGCGACGGAGACCATCGCCGCCATTCCGGAGCTGATCTCGTTCCCGTACTACAGTTGGCGGCACGCGGTGATCGCGCCTGTGGGGCATCCGCTCGTCGAGGTCGAGGCACCGACTCTCGCGGACATCGTGGATTACCCGATCATCACCTATCACGAGGGTTTCACGGGCCGCGCCCGCGTCGACAATGCCTTCGCCGCAGAGGGACTCGCGCCCGAAGTCGTCATGTCGGCGCTCGACGCGGATGTCATCAAGGCATATGTCGGACTCGGGCTGGGCATCGGCATCGTCGCCTCGATGGCCTACGACGCCGCGCGCGACACCGACATCGTGCTGTTGGAGAGTGCGCAACTTTTCCCGGAGAACGTCACGCACATCGCGGTGCGGCGCGGCCAATACCTGCGCGGCTTCGCCTACCGCTTCATGGAACTGTGCTCGCCGGAACTGACGGAAGAACGGGTCGTCACCAGCCTGGCGGTGGAGGCCGGGGTGAAGTGAGTGTCCATCCCTCGCAATGACGGGTATGAAGCGCGTTGCAATGTCCCAAACCTTCGTCATTGCGAGGCGCGTAGCGTCGTGGCAATCCATGCAACGGAGCCATCACCCGAAGCGTTGGGGCAAACGGAACCGCCTTCTGGATTGCCGCGGGCCTGCGGCCCTCGCTTTTGACGCTAAGGTTTCCCCACAATCTTTTATCATAATTTCATTTTTTCCCCGATGCATTTTTCTGCAAGATGCGAAACATCTCGACAGA
>JAISNX010000163.1 GCA_031276015.1 Azoarcus sp. | reverse complement strand
TGGGACATCGGCGCGATTGCCCGCAACAGTCACCGCGACGAAGCGTATGGCCGGATGAGCGGCAACGCCATCGAGATCACCGTGCAAGGGCCACACCTTGCCGCCTCGCTCACCTTCGCGCGCTCGCTCGAACACCCGAGCGGGATCGGGCGGGAGCGGCCTGTGTATTTCAATGTGGGGATGACGTATTGAAACGCGCCGGAACCGTCAATGCGACTCCGGCATCGTCGAAGTTTTTCAGCCAGCAGGTGCCGCAGGGATGGCAATCGTGTTCGCAGTCGATCGTTTTCACGATGAATTCATCAATATGATCGGACAAAACGGGGAAAATCTAGCCGATTCGGGCGACTGCGGAAACATGCAAGGGAAATATCTGGAAAGTCAGTCCACGATCCTGGAGAGTTCGCCCGCATCGAAACCGTCCCGGGTTTCTATTTCCGGATCGGGCGCGATGCCCGCGGCGGCGAGGCGGTCGACAAGCGCCTGGAAACGCCGGTCGGTTTCGGCGGCATGATCGAGCAGGCCATGAATGGCGCAAGCGAGCGGATCGCTCATGTCACGGGTGACGCCGTAGGCCGGGAAGCCATCGTGCGCATCGGCGGACGGCGCGGACTTCTCGACGCGCACGCCGCCGAGGACGCGACCGGGGTTGCCGACCACCGTCGCGCCCGCAGGCACAGGCTTGACGACCACGGCGTTCGAGCCGATCTTCGCGCCGTCGCCCACCTCGAAACCGCCCAAGACCTTGGCACCCGCCCCGACAACCACGCCCCGGCCCAAGGTCGGATGACGTTTGGTGTTCCGGTAAAGCGAAGTGCCGCCAAGGGTGACGCCCTGGTAGATGGTGCAGTCGTCGCCCACGACGGCGGTTTCGCCGATCACCACGCCCGTGCCGTGGTCGATGAACACCCGCCGCCCGATCTCCGCCGCCGGATGGATGTCGATGCCGGTGAAAAACCGCCCGACATAGCTGGTGAAACGCCCGAGCCAATACAGATGCCGCCGCCATGCCGCGTGTGCGAGGCGGTGGAAGATCAGTGCATGCACGCCGGGATAACAGGTCAACACTTCCCAGGACGAACGCGCTGCCGGATCGCGCTCGCGCACGCTGGCCAAGTCTTCACGCAAGTGCTCGAACATGGAAAAACCTTCCTGAAATGTGATGAATCCCGGTAACGAACCGGCCTTGCGGCAAGTCGCCGGAAACGGGCTATTCTACTTTCAGTTTTTTACTTATTCTCACCGGCGCTGAAACTCGCCAGGATGCCGCGCAGGATGGCGACTTCGCCCTTTTCCAGCCGCGCGCGGCCAAACAGGCGGCGCAGTTTCGGCATGAGGCGGCGCGGTTTCGCCGGATCGAGAAAGCCGCTGGTGACGATGGCCGATTCCAGATGGGCGAAAAAACCTTCGATTTCCTCATGGGTCGCGGGGTCTGGCGTGCGTTCGGCGGGGGCGGGGCGGGCATCCTCCCCCATCGCCGCCATTCTCAATTCATAACACGCCAGTTGCACGGCGGCACCGAGGTTGAGCGACGCATAATCGGAGCTGGCCGGAATCGTGACCGGCAGCGCGCACAGGCCCAGTTCTTCGTTCGTCAGGCCGCTCGCTTCGTTGCCGAATACCAGCGCGACTTCGCCGCGCGCGCACCATTCGAGGAGTTCGGTCGCGGCGGCGCGTGGCCCGAGCCGCGGCAAGGACAAATCGCGCCGCCGCGCGGTGAGCGCCGCCGCGAACACCGTGCCCGCAAGGGCTTCGGGCAGCGTGTCGACCACGGTCGCCCCGTCGAGCACATCGCCCGCGCCGGAGGCTCTCGCCCTGGCCACGGGATCGGGAAACGAGGCGGGCGACACCAGCCACAGCCGCGCAAGCCCCATGGTTTTCATCGCGCGGGCCGCCGCCCCGATATTGCCGGGATGGCTGGTGCGGACGAGTACGACACGGACGCGGTCGAGCGGCAAGGGATCGTTCATATTAGAATCAGCCGTTTTTCGCTCCCTGAACAAGACTGGATTCCAGCATGCGCCCCAACCTCGATCCCGCCATCAATATCGCCGTCAAGGCTGCCCGCCGTGCCGCTTCCATCATCAACCAGGCTGCGAACCAGCTCGATCTGCTGAACGTCGAAAGCAAGGCTCCTAACGATTTCGTCACCGAGGTCGACCGCGCCGCCGAAGCCGCCATCATCGACATCCTGCGCGAAGCTTTTCCGGAGCACGGGATTCTAGCAGAGGAGTCCGGGCGCTCCGGGCCGGAGGATGGGCGCGGCGGCGAATTCGTCTGGATTATCGACCCGCTCGACGGCACCACCAACTTCATCCACGGCTTTCCGCAATATGCGGTGTCGATTGCGCTCGCCCGCAAGGGCGTGCCCGAACACGCGGTGATTTTCGATCCGGTCGCCAACGAATTGTTTACCGCCTCGCGCGGGCGCGGCGCATACATGAACGACCGTCGCATCCGCGTATCGCGCCGCCTGCGCCTGGCCGACGCGCTGCTCGGCACCGGCTTTCCCTTCCGCCAGTTCGATCATATCGACGCCTATCTCGCCATATTCCGCGAACTGACGCGCAAGAGCGCCGGTATGCGGCGTCCGGGCGCGGCCTCGCTCGATCTCGCCTACGTCGCCAGCGGGCGTCTCGACGGTTTCTGGGAAATCGGCCTCGCGCCCTGGGACATGGCCGCTGGCGTGCTGCTGATCCAGGAAGCGGGCGGTTTCGTTGCCGACTTCGATGGCGAAGGCGATTTTCTCAAAAGTGGCAATCTCGTCGCCGGCGCGCCCAAGGTGTTTACCGAATTGCTGCTTGCCGTGCAGTCGCATTGGGCCGCCCCCGGCCGGTCGTGAGACCGCGCGAACATCGGGCTGGAATCGGGGCAGGGCGGGCAAGCCGCCGCGTGCCGGGACGGCAGTCGCCCCCTCCGCGCGGACTTTTCGTTTCAGGGGCAATCGACGATAATCCGCGGTTTTCACGTAGAAACCCCTCATGTATTCCGCTCAGGAACTCGTCGCCAATATCGAGTCGCTTGCCGCGCTGCCCACGGTGTACTACCGCGTCCGCGAACAGCTCGAATCGCCGAACGGGTCGATCGGCGAAGTCGCGCGCCTGATGGAAACCGATCCGGCGCTCACCGCCAGCGTGCTGAGGCTGGTCAATAGCGCCTTCTACGGTTTCAACCGCAAGATCGAAAGCGTCGAGCGCGCCATTCCCATTCTCGGCCTGCAACAGACGCACGAACTGGTGCTCAGCATGTCGGTGAGTGCCACCTTCAACGGCATCCGCCCCCAGAACATGGACATGCAACGGTACTGGCAAGGTTGTATGCTGACCGCGCTGGCCGCGCGCGAACTGGCGCGCGCAACCTGTACCCCCGCATCCGAACGCCTGTTCGTTATCGGGCTGCTCGCCGACATCGGGCATCTGGTGATGTACCTGACCGTCCCCGACCTGGCCATCAGCGCCCGGCAGGCCGCCGATGCCGGGCATGAGCCGCTGCACGAAGCCGAGCGGCGCATCATCGGCTGCGATTTCGCCGAAACCGGCGCGGTGCTCATGGAAACCTGGAAACTTCCCCAAAGTTTCGCCGAAACCATCGGTGCGCAAATCTCGCCGCGACTCGCTGGCGAGCACACCCCCGAGGCGGAATTGCTCCACCTCGCCCTTGCCATCAGCCATGCCGACCGCTGCAACGAATCCAGCGACGAGGCGCTGGCGCGCATCGACCCCCGGATATGGGCCGACCTCGGACTGGCTCCCGGAAGTTTCCCGAGCATCCGCGAATCCGCCGAAATGAACCTGAATGCCTGCGCCGCGCTGTTCTTTCCGGACGAGATGCGCCCATGACATCGCCGCATCTCTCCGGCCACGGCGCGGCCTTCGCGCGCCTCAATCGCGGAAATCCTTGAGCGAGGGGGCCAGAACGATCTTGCTGCCTTCCTTGACGAAACCGAGGAAGAACACCATCGCGGCCCCAGGAACCGCGACGCACCCCGCGGTGGGCCTGCCGGTTGCAACGTGTAGGAATATTGCCGACCCCTTGCCGGGGACGACGGGTGATACGTTGTAATTGACCGCAATGGCGTATTTATAGGCTTTCCCGTATTCCGCGAGCCGTTCGGCGGATCGCCAGTCGGCATCGGGATCGTCGGCGCGCGCCCACTGGTTGTAATACTTCGAGGCGGGATCGTCGACCCACACGTCGACCTCCGTCACTTTCGTATAAGGCGTCGCCGACCCCGGATCGCCAGCAATGCCGAAGGCGCGGCCAAACGTGAAAACGCCGATGGGCGTTGCGCCGTCGCCTTCGCGTTTATCTTGCCGGAAGCCGTTTTTCCCAAGCCAGGCGTCGGTGGAAAAACGCAGCGTCCACACGCCATCGACTTTTGCATAGGCGCGCACTTCCGCCCGATTGGCGGCAGCGCCGGGTTTGCCGGACACCACGACCAGCCGGTCGGCTCCTCCGGCATGCGCCTCCAGCGCCCGCTGCGTCGCCGGATCGGGCACGGATGCACCCGCCACAGGAAAATCGAAATACGTATCGGGGTACGGTTCGTTCTTCAGGGTGTAATGCCACCACTCGGTTTCGAGCCGCCTGAAACCACGCGCTTCCATCGCATTGCGCAGGCGTTTGCGATGAGCGGCCTGCCGTGCCGTGACGAGACTGGAGGCGTGATGGGAAATTTCGCCAAAGAAATCGAAATGCGATCCCATATCGACATCTTGGCCGCTTTTCAGGTCGACGAGGGTCAAATCGACGGTGCTGCCGCGCGAATGCGCCGACTTTCCCGCGATATAGCCCAATTCAAACAATTTCGCCTTGTCGACATCGGGGTAGAACGACGCCTTGTTCCCGACATCCGCCAAATCCTTTGCCCATCGCACGAAATGCCTGACCGCCCATTCGGGGCGATAGGCATCGAAAACCTTGAGTCCGTAGCCCTTTTCGCGCAGATCCCTGCCCACCGCCTTGAGCGCGGCGGCGGCCTCGGCGCTGAGGAGGGCTTCGGGAGCCTCGTAGCCGTCCACCCGCGCAGCCATGAAATTGGCGGTGCCGAAATAGCGTATTTCCAGCACCGCCTCCGGCACCATATCGCGCACATAGACAAACCCTTTTGGCGGGTAGGGTGCCGTGGCAATCGACGGCGCGGCATCGGCGGCCCGCGCGGCGCAGGCCAGACCGCAGACGGACAGAACGGCAAAGGCCCAGGCACATACGCTTGTTGATATGCGTGTTCTCACGAAGGAAATTCCCCGAAACAAAGCGGCGGCCTTTATTTGATCAGACACAATGTCTTTTCCGGTTTGTCCTTGTGGCGTAGCCGGATAATCAGGCCGCCCAAAAAGCCCACCAAGTTTTTATCATCCACCGAAGGGGCGTCTCGCGTTGTCGGGACTGTTTTCTGGATGTTCTCGCTCATGATGCCCCTTCGCGTTGAAGAAAAAAAACCGCTGCTGCTTGCGTTGCCGCACAAAAACTGCATTTGGGGGCATTATACCGGCGCTATCCGGCACTTCGCAGCCAGACGCTTCGGCATGCCTTCTTTGTCCGGTATTTATCCCATGATGGCTTGAGCAACAGGGTGCGAGCTTTGCGCGAGGGAAGAGGGCGCATCTGAAGGTGTTCCTCAACGGCAGGCAGAGCGTGCTTCCCATGCACGGCACGCAGGAATTGGGCAAGGGGCTTGAGGCGGCGATCAAGCGCCAGCCTGATCAGATAAAGTCCGCCGCCAGCGCGTTGGGAAAGCAGATTCTTGTCAGGGTGGCGTGATTTCATGGCATCACGCCACCCCGTTGCGCGGCTACCGATATTTGTACGGCTGGCCGGGTTTCGCCCTGTTTGGAAACAAAAAAGCGGTCAATCGTCGAACGCCACCAGCGCGAAAACCTTGAGTTCGAGTTTTTCCAGGCGCTCGCGGCCACCGAGTCTGGGTAGATCGACGAGGAAGGCGCATTCGGAAACGACGCCGCCCGCGTCGCGCAGCAATTTACAGGCCGCCTCAGCCGTGCCGCCGGTGGCGAGAAGGTCGTCGACGAGCAGGACGCGCTCGCCCCCGGTAATGGCGTCGGCGTGGATTTCGATGCGATCCGCGCCGTACTCCGAGGTGTAGTCGCACCCCATGGTTGCGGCGGGGAGTCGGCCTTTTTTGCGAACCGGCACGAAACCCGCCCCCAGCGCATAGGCCAGCGGCGAGCCGACGATGAAACCGCGCGATTCGATGGCGGCAACCTTGTGGATTTTCTTCCCGCTGTAACGGTTGATCAGTTTGTGAATGGCGAGCCGAAAGCCGGTGGCGTCCCTGAGCAAGGTCGTGATGTCGCGGAATGTGACACCTTGATGGGGGAAACCGGGAATGGCGCGAATGCGTGACTTAATCGGCATGGGCAGAAAAAACAGCTTGTCGAAACGGGCCAAGTTTAGTCCGAAACGGCACAATACGGGCTATTCCGCGTTTCATGGCATACAATCCGGGCTTGCAGGAGAATGAGCCGGAGCCGCGCATGGGGTACCAAAGTGCTCAGTAAAGATCAAATCGCGGTGTATCAGGTCATGGATTGCGTGGCGTCGGGAATCCGGCTCCAGGCGGAATGCCAGCGGCGGGTCAACATTGCCCTGGTCGCGTGCCAGTTTCCGTTCCTGCGGGCCGTCACCGTCCAGAATGAAACGGGAAGCGATCTGGCCGGGGTCGAACTCGATATTGATTTGGCCGTGGGGAACGATGCCGCGCGGCGATTCGTTTATCGGGAAGAAAAAACGATTGTCGCGGGAAACGCCGCCCGTTTCGCCGGGCATGCGCGTTTCGCGGCATTCGATCCGCTCGTCTCCAATGCCTGCCGCGATGGCGCAAGCGCCGTCCTGACGATCAGCGCGCGCCCCGCCCAGGGAGCGGAAAACGGGGAAAACACCTGGCCTTCGCTGACCATTGCGGTCGACATCGGTGCCGCCGACGAATTCCTCGATCTTCCCGGCCTGCGCCATGCCATCGCCGCCTTCGTGCAGCCCAACAGCCACGCGGTGACGAAGCTTTTGCAGGCCGCTTCCGACTTCCTGCTCAAGAAAAGCGGCTCGGGCGCGCTGGAAGGGTACGAGGCCGGTTTCGGACGCGCCAAGCTCATCGCCGGAGCCATTTACCAGGCGATGTGCGATGCGCGCATCGTCCGCGCCGATGCGCCCGACGCGCTCGACACCGCGCTGCGAAAGCTGAAAACCACGGAGGCATTGCTGGCGGAACGATCCGGCACCGCCACCGACCTCGCGGTGACGTATGCGGCATGCTGCGAGGCGGCGGGGCTTCATCCGATCATCGTCATGGCCGCGACGCGCGTTTTCCCCGCCGTCGTTGCCGTCTCCGACCTTGAGTTTTCCCTTGTCCTCGGCGGCGGCAAGGGCTTCGAGTTCCTGGGCGAGATGGTCGTCGGCGCGCCCGGCGTCATCTCGAACCTGATCGAAACAAAGACGATCATTCCCGTGGAGTTCGACGGCCCCAGGCCGGGCAAGCATGCCGTGGGTTTCCGCACCGCCACGAAAAAGGCGGTCGAGTACGCGCGCGACGCCCTCCATGCGCTGGAAGCCGCCGTGATGATCCCGCAATGCCGGAAAGAGGGCATTTTCCCGTTGCCTGGGCCGCCGGACGAGAAAATGGCCGACGAGGCATCCCGCCTGCGTGTCGGGCGGCCTCTCGTCTCGTGGCCGACGGTGTCGCACGACAGCCCGTCCGGGACGCCGACGCACGAAGCATCCGAAACTGCCGAATCGTCCGAAATGCACGAAACACCAGCGCCCGGCGCGGAAGAAGCGGAATCCGCCGCGCCCCCCGGACGCCGGGACGACTCGCCGCGCCGAATCCGGCAATGGAAACGGGCGCTTTTCGACTTCGATCCGCGCGACCCGCTTCTCGGCATGCCGGACAACGAACGGATGGTCGAACTGGTCGTGCCGGACGGCATGCTGGACGACATCCACGGCGTTCTCCGCAAGGATGGAAAACTCTATTGCGCGAGCCTCGAAGATGCCAGTTTCCAGACCGTGGACAAGGACTGCGGAAATGCGGCCTCATCCGGATTCGTCAGGAACCACTTCGCCAACGACCGCTGCGTATTCTCGGCCCTGGATCGCGCCAGCCACGCCGCGCGCCTGCGGGCGCTGAAGCGCGAGGCGGAAACGCTGGAGCAGGAAACCGGCGATCATTGCCTGTATCTGGCGCTCGGCACGCTGATTCACCCGGGGCACGGCGGCAAGGAGGCGAGAGCGCCGCTCTTTCTGCTGCCCGTGAAACTGGGCGGCGGGCTGGGAGCCGGTGCCTATTACCTCATCCCCGGCGAGGGCGAGGCCGCCGCGCAACCCAACCTTTGTCTGCTCGAATGGCTGCGCGTCACGCAAGGACTGGCGTTCGACGCCCTGTCCGGTCACGACCCCGACGAAGCGGACGGCGGCATGGAACCGGCGTTTGCAAAAATACGTGCGAGCCTGCTGGAAGCGAACCTTCCCTATCGCATCGACGAAACCGCGACGCTGGCGGTGCTGGCATGTTCCCCGTTCCACATATGGAAAGACCTGGACAGGAACTGGCCGATCCTCATGGAAAATCCCGTGGTGCGCCATCTCGTCGAGTGGCCGGGAGAAAGTTTCGAGCAATCCGCGCCCTCGGCGGACACCCTCGACGAATCGAAACTGCTGCTGCCCCTGCCCGCCGACGGCGCGCAAATGGCCGCCATCGCCATGGCGATAGAGGGTAAATCCTTCATCCTGAACGGCGCACCGGGCACGGGCAAATCGCAGACCATCGCCAACCTCATCGCCCATGCGCTGGAAAGGGACAAGCGCGTGTTGTTCGTGGCCGGGAAACAGGCTGCGCTCGATGCCGTCGGCCAGCGCCTGCACGCCGCCGGTCTGAAAGATTTCACGCTCGACGTGCAGGGTCCCGGCGCGAGCCTGTGCGCCATCCGGAAACAACTCAAACGCGCGCTGCGCGCCAGCGCCGACAGCAGCGAGGCGGCCTGGAAGGCGGCGCTCGCCAGGCACGGCGACGCGCTCGCGGCACTGCGGGACTACCCCGACCGCGTGCATTCGCGCAATACGGCCGATTTCTCCCTCTGGACAGCGCACGACATCCTGACGAAGTTGGGAGACGGCCCGCGCTGGAATCTCGACCCGAGATTCGTCGGGAAAATCGACATGCCCGCCATGAAGGACGCGCTGACCGAAGCCGTTCGCCTTTTCCGGCAAATCGGCGCGCTGAAGGACGACCCGTGGCTGCTCGCCGGGCTGGACGACCTGGGGGCGCTGACGTTCACGACACTGACACGCGCGCTCACGGAACTGAACACGGCGCGGCGCAGGCTCGGCGGCCTGGGTCGGGGCTGGCCGGATGCCTTCAGGGAATTGAGACCGGGCAAATACCTGTCGGCCATGAACGCCTGCCTCGCGGCGGCCCAGGCGGGCCTTTTACCCGGCAAGGCGCACTTCCAGGACATCGCCCGTCCGGGCTGGCGGGACGCCGCCGCCGCATTGCGCCAAAAACTGGCGTCCTTCCTCGACACCCACCGCGACACCCTCGCAACGCTGCTGACTCCCGACCTGGTCGATGCCCCCTTGCTCAAGGACTGGATTTTCGCCGTGGCCCGGCTCGACAAAGCCTGGTTTTTCCCGGAAATCCGCCGGAAGCCCATCCGCCTCGCGGTCGCGGCGCTCGTCCGGCCCGGCACCGACCTGCACGGCGACAAGCTGCTCGCCGTCCTGCGCGCCGCGCAGACCGTGCGCGACCGGGCCATCGAACTGAGAAGCCAGCTTTCCGCCGTGCCGGGGCTGGTCTTGCCCGCCGAATGGGCGGCGTACCGCCCCTGCGCGCTGGAAGAATTCGACGATGCCGTACAACTGGCACAACTTGCCGTCTGGCTGGAACGGCAAGCGCCCGCCGCCTGGCTGAAAGCGCAGGAGCCGCGCGCCGACAGCGAAATCCAGACATTGAAAGACGTTGCGACGGCCTGGACGAAATGGCTCGCCGTCGTCGGCGCGACCGAGCGCAGCATCGCGCAATGGCTAGGCCGCCGCAACTGGCTGGAAGCCTGGGACAAGGATGCGCCGCGTTGGGCGGACGACATCGCGGGGACGGGGCTGCTCCAGTTGCAGCGGCACACCCGGTTGCGCAAGGCGCTCCAGGCCATCGAACAGGCCGGGGGGCGCGACCTCGCGGACAAGCTGGCGAACAGGACGTTTCCGCTGGACGAGGCCGGATCGGTCATGCAGCGCGGCCTGGCCGCCGCCTCGTTGCGCGAGCGCCTCGTGGCAAACGGACTGACGGCCTTCGACGATGCCACGCAGGCGCGCGCGGTGCTCAACTTCCAGGAAAGCACGCGCGAACTGCGTCGCCTTGCCGTCTCCGCCGCCCCCGCGCGCCTGCTGGCGCGGCGAGCCACCCGCCCGGAGGGCGTACAGGGCGACATGGCCGCGCTGGTGCGGCAGATCGACCGCAAACGCGGCGGCATGGGCCTGCGGGAACTCTCCGCCCGTTATCCGGAAGCCTTGCTGACGCTGGCCCCGGCCTTCCTGATGAGTCCCGGCGCGGTGGCGCATTTCCTGGATGCAGGCTCGCTGAAATTCGACATCGTGATTTTCGACGAAGCCTCCCGGATACGGACGCCGGAAGCGATCAGCGCCATGGGGCGTGGCGAATCGGTCGTGATCGTCGGCGATCCGAAGCAGATTCCGCCGGGCATCCTGACGTCGGCCAGCGCACCGGAAACCCGTGCCGAAGCGCGGGAAAGCATTTTGAGCGAAGCGGCGGACGCCGGGTTGCCGCAACTTCACCTGTCCTGGCATTACCGCAGCGAAAGCGAAGAACTCATCGCCTTTTCAAACGCTCTCTACTACGAAAACAGCCTCATCACCCTGCCCGCGGCCTGCCGCGACGCCGGAACGGGCATTGCCTGGCGGCGCGTGGAGGGCGAATTCTCCCCCGAAAAAGATCGCGGCAACCTGGCCGAAGCGCAAGCCGTCGTCGACGAAATCCGCGCCCGCTTCCACGATCCGGCCCGACGACGCGAATCCATCGGCGTCGTTTGTTTCGACCTCCGGCAGCGCGACCTGATCCGGGACATGCTGGAAAGCGTCGGCGACCCCCTGATCCACGCGGCGATGACGGAACCTTCCGGTTCCGGCCATCGGCTTTTCGTCAAGGATGCCGGAAGCGCGCAGGGCGAAGAACGCGACGTCATCCTGTGCTCGCTCATGTTCCAGCCCGATCCCCGCACGAACGCACTGCCCCTGTCCGGCCCCTTGAGCGGCAAGGACGGCGAACGCTGGCTGAACGTAGCCATCACGCGCGCGCGCAGGCAACTGACGCTTTTCACCTCGTTCGACCCGGCACACATCGGGCCTGCGCACACCAACGCGCCGGGGCTGCGGGATCTGAAACGCTACATGGAATTCGCCGCCGGTACGGGCGAAGGCGAAACACTGAAGGGCGGCAGCGAAGATCGCGGCGGGCTGGTCTCGCGGATCGCCGCCGCGCTGGAAGCGCGCGGCTATCTTGCCCAGGCCGGTATTGGTCGTTCGACGTTCCGGGTCGACCTCGCGGTGAAAAAGCCGGGCGACGAGGGCTGGCGTCTGGCGATCATGGTCGACGGCCCCGGCTGGCGATCCCGCCCGACGGTGACGGACAGGGACTGCGCCCCCATGCTGCTGCGCGACATCATGAAATGGCCCGCCGTGGCGCGCGTGTGGCTGCCGGGCTGGCTACGCGATCCGGAAGGGAACCTCGCGCGCCTCATCGAACGGATCGAAGCCCCCTCGAAGCGCAAAAGCGCGCTCGTCACATCGCTTCAGATCCCGGCGGGTGTCGTTCCGATAGGGCGGGCCTTGACATCCTCCTCTGCCTGAAGTCCGGCGGGTGTTTTGCGGCGGCACCGCGATGCGGAAGGATGCACCGGACACAGGGCCAAGAGAAGCGTGCTTTACCGTTTGATATTTAGTCAGCCCTGAACAATGCCAAACCCAGCGAATCTGGTCTTGTCTTGCGCGGCGTTTTCCGGCGTTTCGACGAGCGTGACCTTGAGCAAGCCTGCCATGAGCCAGGCGCAAAGAAGCC
>JAISNX010000164.1 GCA_031276015.1 Azoarcus sp. | reverse complement strand
ATTGCGAGGGCCGAAGGCCCGCGGCAATCCACGCGGCGGCAACTACCCGCACTGGCGGGCGGTTTTGCGGGAATCACGGGCACATGGATTGCCGCGGCGCTTCGCGCCTCGCAATGACGAATTTCCCACCCCGTCATTGCGAGGGCTGAAGGCCCGCGGCAATCCACACGGCGGCAACTACCCGCACTGGCGGGCGGTTTTGCGGGAATCACGGTCACATGGATTGCCGCGGCGCTACGCGCCTCGCAATGACGAATGTCATTGCCCGAACCGAAAACGCCCTAGCCGGGGGTCGGGACGGGGGTCGTACAAAAAGCCGCCCAAAGACGGTTTTTTGTACCACGAAAATCAAAGACTTGGGATTTTGGTTGGCGGAGTGGACGGGACTCGAACCCGCGACCCCCGGCGTGACAGGCCGGTATTCTAACCAACTGAACTACCACTCCGCGCCGACGCTGCAACGTCGGTAAAACTCATGTCGCCACGAGGTTCGGTACACCACCCCGTGCCTGAAGCATCCGTGCAAGCGGCGGCGCTCACACGAAAGAAGGCGTGCATTATAGCGGCTTTTTCGGACAAGGCAAGCCTTCCGCCGCGTGCGTGAACTATCCGGGGCGCGGTATGGAATCCGCCAGGTCGTCGCATCCCACCCACATCACAGCCTATAATTCTTGCCTTCGTCCTTTCCCCATTCGGAACTCTTCAAAATGCGTTTCTCCATCCGGCATTTATTTTTCATTTTACTGTCCTTCATTTTCCCCTGCGCCGTACTTGCGCAGACGGTTTCCGCGCCGGTACTGGCGGCGAAATCCTGGATATTGGTCGACCATGCCACCGGGCAAGTCCTGGCCGGCAAAGACCCGGACGCACGGATCGAACCCGCTTCGCTCACCAAGCTGATGACGGCCTACCTCACCTTCTCGGCCCTGAAGGCGGGCACAATCACCGAGGATCAGATGGTGCTGGTCTCGAAGAAAGCCTGGCGGCAGGAAGGCTCGCGCATGTTCATCCAGGTGGATACGACCGTCGCGGTCGGCGACCTGATTCGCGGCGTCATCGTGCAGTCCGGCAACGACGCTTGTGTCGCGCTCGCCGAACTGCTGGCCGGAAGCGAAGAAGCTTTCGCCGTCCTGATGAACCGCGAGGCCGAACGCCTGGGCATGAAAAATACCCACTTCGCCAACGCCAACGGCCTGCCTCACCCCGACCTCTATACCACCGCGCGCGATCTGTCGATTCTCGCCAGCGCGATCATCCGCGATTTCCCCGAGTATTACGGCCTCTACTCGCTCAAATCCTTTACCTACAACCGCATCACGCAGCCCAACCGCAACCGCCTGCTGTATATCGACCCCTCCGTCGACGGGATGAAGACCGGCCACACCGATGCCGCCGGTTATTGCCTGGTGGCGAGCGCCTTGCGCGGGCCGCGGCGGCTGGTTTCGGTCGTGCTCGGGGCGACTTCCGAGAATGTGCGCGCGCAGGAGTCGCTCAAGCTGCTCAATTACGGCTTCCAGTTCTTCGATACGGTGCGCGTCTATGAGGCCGGTCAGGTTCTGTCGCAATTCCGGGTCTGGAAAGGTGCCGCAAACCAGGTGGATGTCGGTTTCATACAGGATTTCCTGATTTCCCTGCCGCGCGAAAAGGCCAACAAGGTCGGCGCTGTGCTGGAGAGCCGTCAGCCGGTGCTCGCGCCGCTCGCCAGGGGGCAGGAAATCGGTACGCTCAAACTCGGCATCGACGGCGAGCCTTACGGCGAATACCCGGTGTACGCCTTGTCCGATGTGCCGCTCGCCGGGTTTTTTGGTCGCCTGTGGGATGCAATCGTGATGTGGTTCAAGAGCCTCTGAACGACCGCGCCGCCGCCGGAGCAAAACCGCAAGGAGTGAAGATCACATGAGCCTGTGTTATCTCAATGGCGATTACCTGCCGCTGGCCGAAGCGCGCCTGTCGCCGCTCGACCGGGGGTTTCTGTTCGGCGACGGTGCCTACGAGGTTATTCCGGTTTACTCGCGGCGACCGTTTCGCCTCGCCGGACACCTCGCCCGCCTGGAAAACACCCTGAAGGCGATCCGCCTGCCCAATCCGCACTCCCTCGCGGACTGGACGGACATCGTCGCCAAGGTGATCGCGGGCAATCCCTGGGAAGACCAATCGGTTTACCTGCAAGTCACGCGCGGAGCCGATCCCGTGCGCAGGCACGCTTTTCCGGCATCCATTCGCCCGACCGTTTTCCTAATGAGCGAGGCGCTCGCCACGCCCGATCAGGCGCAGATCGACAACGGCGTCAGCGCGGTCAGCGCCGACGACTGCCGCTGGCTGCGTTGCGACCTCAAGACCGTTTCCCTGCTCGCCAACTGCCTGCTGCGGCAGGAAGCGGTCGACGCCGGTTGTGCCGAAACCCTTCTTTTCCGCGACGGCTTTCTCACCGAAGGCGCGGCATCCAGCATTTTCGCGGTCAGCGGCGGCGTGTTGCTCGCGCCGCCCCAAAATCACCTGACGCTGCCCGGCATCACTTACGACATCATCCTCGAACTGGCGGCCAGCCACGACGTACCGCACGAGGTGCGCGCGATCTCCAAAAACGAAGTGCGCGCCGCCGATGAACTGTGGATGGCCTCATCGACCAAGGAAGTGCTGCCCATCACCTCGCTCGACGGCCAGCCCGTCGGCACGGGCCGCCCCGGCCCACTGGCGCATCGCATGTACGGCTGGTACCAGGAATTCAAGGATACGGTGATGCGCCATGCCTGATTCCGCCGCTTCCTGCCCATGCCTGCTCGAATTCCCTTGCGATTTCCCGATCAAGGTCATGGGTGTGCATACCGGCGACTTCGCGCGGGCGGTTCTCGACATCGTGCTGCGCCATGCCCCCGGTTTCGATCCCGCTACCATGGAAACCCGCACATCGGGCAAAGGCAACTACCTGTCTCTTACCTGCACCTTCCGCGCGCATTCGCAGCAGCAGGTCGACGCGCTCTACCGCGAGTTGAGCGCGCATCCCATGATGAAAGTGGTGCTTTGAGCCAGACAGGAAACCGTATGGAAAAATGGGAAGGCCAGATGAAGCCCAAAGAGAGCCGCCGTCATTGCGAGGGCCGAAGGCCCGTGGCAATCCACAAGCCGTATGGATTGCCACGTCGCTTCGCTCCTCGCAATGACGATCAGTTTGATATGAGTCTCATAAAGTGATTTGCTCTGGCATCAACGATCTGTGCATCAAACGCCTGGGCCTGACCGCCCACGGTACCGCCCTCGAAGCCATGCGGGCATTCACCGCCACGCGCGACGCGAATACCGCCGACGAAATCTGGCTGCTCGAACACCCGCCCGTCTTTACGCTCGGACAGGCGGGCGACCCCGCACATTTGCTGCGAAACCCTGGTGGCATCCCGCTCGCGCGCACCGATCGGGGCGGACAGATTACTTACCACGGCCCCGGCCAACTGGTCGTCTATCTTCTCATCGACCTGTCCCGGCGGCGGCTGAAGGTACGTGAATTCGTCCGCTTGCTGGAGGACACCATGCTTGCCACACTGACCGATTACGGCATCGAAGGCGAGCGCAGGCACGGCGCGCCGGGCGTCTATGTCGGCGGCGGCAAGATCGGCGCACTCGGTTTGAGGGTGAGGAATGCCTGTTGCTATCACGGCCTGAGCCTGAATGTAGACGTCGACCTCGCGCCTTTCTCGTGGATCAACCCCTGCGGCTATCCGAATCTGGAAACCGTGCGCCTGGCCGATTTCGGCGTCGCCGACAAGGTGGAAGCCGTCGGGGAACGCCTGCTTGGACATCTGCTGCGCTTCTTGCCACCCTACGACAAAAATCCGGAGACACCATGACACACCTTCCCGACAAGGTACGCGGCGCGGACAAAACGGCCCGTATTCCCATCAAGATCGTGCCCGCTCCCCGCCTGAAGAAGCCGGACTGGATTCGGGTCAAGATCGGCTCCGGAGCCGAGGCGGGGCGCTTCTCCGAGATCAAATCCACCCTGCGCGCGCGCCAGCTCCACACCGTATGCGAGGAAGCATCCTGCCCCAACATCCACGAATGTTTCGGCAAGGGCACCGCTACCTTCATGATCATGGGCGACACTTGTACGCGCCGTTGCCCGTTCTGTGACGTGGGCCATGGCCGCCCCGCCCCCCTCGACCCCGAAGAACCCGCCACGCTGGCCGCGACGGTGGCGGCGATGCGGCTTGCTTATGTCGTAGTGACCTCGGTCGACCGCGACGACCTGCGCGACGGCGGCGCGGCTCACTTCGCCGCGTGCATCCGCGCCATCCGCGCGGCTTCGCCCGATACGGCGGTGGAAGTGCTGGTGCCGGATTTCCGTGGACGGGCCGCCGCCGCGCTCGACGCTTTCGCCGATGCCCTGCCGGATGTCCTGAACCATAACCTCGAAACCGTGCCGCGTCTCTACCGCCAGGCCCGCCCCGGCGCGGATTACGCCGGTTCGCTCGCGCTGCTCGAAGCCTTCAAGGCGCGCTATCCCGATGTGCCGACCAAATCCGGTTTGATGGTCGGCCTGGGCGAGAATGACGAGGAGATTCTGTCGGTCATGCGCGACCTGCGCGCCAATGGCGTCGACATGCTCACCGTCGGCCAATACCTGCAACCCTCCGCCGGACATTTGCCGGTTTTGCGCTATGTCCCTCCCGATACGTTCGGGCTGTTCGAGCGCGAAGCGCTGGACATGGGCTTCAGGAACGCCGCCTGCGGGCCGATGGTGCGGTCGAGCTATTGGGCGGACAGGCAGGCTCGCGGGGCAGGCGCGGTTTGAGGTACCGGTTCGGCAGGTATATTGCAACTGTCGGCTGAACGCCAAGCCGGACAGATCAAAAGCTCTTCACAACCGGGGACTGTCACGCTGCAAAAACATTGGCCGGATGCTATTCTTGGCACCTCCGGGATGTTCGATGTTTCATGGCATATTTAAGACTGGTTCCAGCGTGGCTTTCGGTTTCAATCCTTTCAAGAAAAACAACATTTCCGCGACATCGTCGGGGGCGACCCGTTCTTCGTCGAGTTCGGGGGGCGATGCTTTTCAGGAAGCCGAGCTTTCCTCGCTCGATTTTTCCAACAATATCCGCCAGGACGAAATCGAGGTCACGGAGGTCGCCACGGGCGTCGGCGTGGTCTACGAGGAAGCCGCCGTACTCTACGCCAACGGGAACGAGCGCGATGCCGAGCATCTGCTGACCGCTGTGTTCGACGATCCCACCGCGACGGTGGGCGAAGGGCTGTGGATGATGCTGCTCGATCTCTATCGGCTCACCGGGCAGCGGGAACGCTTCGAGGCACGGGTGATCGACTATGCCCGCCGGTTCGAGCGTTCGCCCCCGGCCTGGGAAGATCTCTCGCTCCAGCCCGCGAAGCGGCGTCCGGAAGCAGCGGCGGCGTTGGTCAACTTTCCCGCCGCGTTGTCGGCGCAGGCGGCGCAGCAGCTTCAACAAATCTGTGCGATCGGGCGCAAGGGCGGTTCGTTGCGCATCGACCTCGGGCGGGTGCGATCCATCGACGACGAAGGCTGTGCCGTGTTGAGGCAGGCTTTGGCGCAACTGGGCACCGATCGGGTCAAGCTGAGCATTTTCAATGCTTCCAGGCTGGTCGATTTGCTGGCTCCCAAGGTCAAGCCCGGACAGGCCGACAACCGCGACAACTGGATGCTGATGCTGGAGATGCTGAAATACACCGGCGAGAGCGCACGCTTCGAGGATCTGGCGGTCGATTATGCCGTGACCTTCGAGGAATCCCCGCCGTCGTGGGAATCCAAGGTCGCCGCGCCGGGCGAACAGCAGGTCGTGGTCGAGGAACCGCACGAGCGTGGAGAGGAAGAATTCAGTTTCGACGGCGATCTTTCCGGTTCGAGCAGCGAGGCGATCCGCAAGCTGGAGGAGTTCGCCGCGACCCGGCAGTCGGTGGTGATCGATTGCGGCCATCTGCGGCGGATCGACTTCGTGGCGGCGGGCACCCTGTTCAACGCCCTGGCGTCGTTCCAGGCCCGTGGCAAGAGTGTGCAGTTGCAAAGAGTCAATGCCATGGTCGGCGCGCTGATGCGGGTCATGAGCATCGACCAGGTAGCCGTGGTGATCCTGCGCGACTGAAACGGCGCGTAGCGCCAGCCGCCTTGCGGATTCGACAAAAACCCCTATCAACCGCCATTGCGGGGGCCGAAGGCCCGTGGCAATCCCTTATCGGAAATATTCATGGAACAGTATCGCGGCACGACAATTCTTTCGGTTCGTCGTGGCAATCAGGTTGCCTTGGGTGGCGACGGTCAGGTCACGCTCGGCAATATCGTCATCAAGGCTTCGGCGCGCAAGGTGCGCACGCTCTACGAAGGGCGTATCCTCGCCGGTTTCGCGGGCGGTACCGCCGATGCGTTTACGTTGTTTGAGCGCTTCGAGGCCAAGCTCGAAAAGCATCAGGGCAATTTGTTGCGCAGTGCGGTGGAGCTTGCCAAGGACTGGCGCACCGACCGCATGTTGCGTCGGCTGGAGGCCATGCTCGCGGTGGCCGACCGGGAGCACTCCCTGATTATCACCGGCAATGGCGATGTGCTCGAACCCGAGCAGGGCATTGTCGCCATCGGCAGCGGCGGCGCTTATGCCCAGGCGGCGGCGCGGGCCTTGCTCGAAAACACCGCGCTCGCGCCCAGGGAAATCGTTGCGAAATCGCTGGCGATTGCCGGCGACCTGTGTATCTATACAAATCAGTGTCATGTTATCGAGGAGTTGGGCGAATGAGCGAGGCAATGACCCCGGCAGAGATTGTTTCCGAACTCGACAAGCATATCGTCGGCCAGCACAAGGCCAAGCGGGTCGTGGCGGTGGCCTTGCGCAGCCGTTGGCGGCGCGCGCAGGTCGCCGAACCCCTGCGCAGCGAGATCACCCCCAAGAACATTTTGATGATCGGCCCGACCGGGGTGGGCAAGACCGAGATCGCGCGCAGGCTTGCACGCCTGACGCAGTCGCCGTTCATCAAGGTGGAGGCGACCAAATTCACGGAAGTCGGTTATGTCGGGCGGGATGTCGATACGATCATCCGCGATCTGGTGGAAATCGCGGTCAAGGACGGACGCGAGCGCGCCATGCGGCTCGTGCGGGATCGCGCGTTCGATGCCGCCGAGGATCGCGTGCTCGATGCCTTGTTGCCGCGTGCGGCAACTGTCGACGGCGTCGATACGCCGGACGGCGGCACGCGCCAGAAATTCCGCAAGAAACTGCGCGAAGGCGAGCTGGACGCCAAGGAGATCGAACTCGAACTTGCCGCGCCCGGCATGTACGCCGAGATTTTCGCGCCGCCGGGCATGGAGGAGCTGACGCAGCAAATTCAGGGGATGTTCCAGAATCTCGGCGGCGGCAAAAAGAAGATGCGGCGCTTGCGGATCGGCGAGGCCATGCGGCTGCTGGCCGACGAAGAAGCCCTGCGGCTCATCAACGATGACGAGATCAAGACCGAGGCCCTGCGTGCGGTCGAACAGGACGGCATCGTGTTTCTCGATGAAATCGACAAGATCGCCACGCGCGGCGAGGGTCATGGGGCCGATGTCTCGCGCCAGGGCGTGCAGCGCGATCTCCTGCCGCTGGTCGAAGGGGCGACCGTCTCTACCAAGTACGGGATGGTCAAGACCGATCACATCCTGTTCATTGCCAGCGGTGCGTTCCATCTTTCGCGCCCGAGCGATCTGATTCCCGAATTGCAGGGGCGCTTTCCGATCCGCGTCGAACTTGATTCGCTTTCGGTGAGCGACTTCGAGCGCATCCTGACCAGTACCGACGCCTGCCTCACCCGGCAATATGAGGCGCTGCTTGCCACCGATGGCGTGACCTTGAGTTTTACCGGGGACGGCATCCGGCGGCTGGCGGAGATCGCTTTCCAGGTCAACGAAAAAACCGAGAACATCGGCGCGCGGCGGCTTTACACGGTGATGGAAAAGCTTCTCGAAAATGTTTCGTTCGAGGCGGGCAACGGGCAGGCTGAAGCCTTGACCGTGGATGCCGCCTATGTCGATACCAGCCTCAAGGACGTGGCCGGGCGCGAGGATCTCGCCCGGTACGTGTTGTGAGCGCCGCGCGGCATCGCAATTAGGGCGTGTTAACACTAAAGATTCAAAAAATCTAGTATGCTTCGGAAATGGAAATTACCGAAGCGCAATACCACCAGATCGAAGACTGTCTGCCGCGCCAGCGTGGAAACGTCAGCCTGTCGAACCTTCAAGT
>JAISNX010000115.1 GCA_031276015.1 Azoarcus sp. | reverse complement strand
ATGTTTTTTGTCATTCCTCGCAAGCGAAGTATCGCGGCCTGCCTTGCCGTCACGCACAGACAGGCAAGCCCTCGTCAAAAGCGAGGGCCGCAGGCCCGTGGCAATCCAGAAGGCGGTTCAGATTGTATCGGCGCTTCAGGAAATTGAACCGCCACATGGATTGCCACGGCGCTTCGCGCCTCGCAATGACGGATGTCATCATCCGAACCGAAAACGCTTTAATGTGGCGCATATCCATCATGCTTGAACCAGTCAAGTATATCGGGTAGGGAGATGGCGCTGAACAGATCTATTGATCTGCTCTAAAAAAAGGGGTGACCTGATTGCCGTGGCAATTCATGCATCATGGTTATTTTGGCGACAAGCTACAAAGGAGGGCCTGTAGAAGATGGCGCGGGAGGTGGCGGCTCCGGCTCCGGCTCTGACGCGGGCGTCGTGGCGGGTGATGGCTCCGACGAAGGCGGTTCCGGAGAAGGCGCTGGCGGCTCCGGCGAATAGATCGGCACCGGATAAGGCGTGACGGGTGCGGAGCGCGACGGTCTGGCAGGACGTGCGGACGGGCGTGGAGCCGGAGTGTCCGGCGCGACGGATGAATCTGCCCGGGGCGTGTCTGTCCGGGGCAGGGGCGGTGCGGCACGCGCGGGTGCGCGCGGAACGTTGAAGCCGCGCGGCGGCGGCGCAAAGGGTGCGATGGTGTATTGCTTGCCATGCCGTTCGCAATCGGCGAGCGTGTTGTCGATGTTCTTCCGGAAATTGTCCGAACCGGCATCGTTTTCCGTGGATTGCGCGTTTTCTCCGGCCAGACCGCCGTCCAGCAAAATGCCGGGCGAAAACAGCAGGGAACGGGCGAAATAGAAATCTTCCTTCGCCGCTTTCGGATCGCCGCCCGCCCAACGGTAAAGGATTTTCCCCTCCCGCCAGTAAACGACCACTTCTTTTCGCTGCCCGGCCTTTTTCTTGTCCCGGCTGGTGCGCGGCAGCACGTAGCCCACGGCGCAGAAGTGGTTTTCGGTCTTGAAACTGTCATCCATCCTGCCGACGATCAGGTTCTTGATCTCGATTTTGATGATGCTGAAGTTGTATTCGTTCTCGAAATCGAAATGCCCGACGGGATATATCTGCCTGAAGATGAGCGCGGAGAAATCTTCCTGCGTCTCCCGCGTCTCCGAGGGCGCTTGCGCCGCCTGCGTGTCTTCCCCCTGCGCCGACGCCTGCGTCCCTTGCGCCACGGGCGTCCGCTTTTCCACGCTGTTGTGCAACAGCAGGGAAATCAGGAATAGCAGCGCAAAGATCGAAAGCAGTCTCATCTATGTTCCGGATGCGTGTCCATGACCAGCATTGCCGGGCTGGCGGGGCGGATGTGATTTTTCCGGCGTCGGGCATGACGCCGGTAGCGGCAGCGTTGGCAATGGCAACACGGGCGCATTCTAGCCGATTGCCGAATTCAATTGCATCATCGCGGCAGGGCGTCCGCTGCGTTTCTCGTGGGATAATCGCGCCTTCGACTACGCCACGGTATCCGCTTCATGTCTGTTTCGCTTCCCGATTTTTCCGCCGCGCGTCTCGTCGTCGCGGGCGATGTCATGCTCGACCGTTACTGGCATGGGGCCGCCACGCGCATTTCCCCCGAAGCGCCGGTGCCGGTGGTGAAGGTGGAAGTAGACGAGTTCCGCACGGGCGGCGCGGGCAACGTGGCGATCAACGCCGCATCGCTCGGGATGCCGACCTGCCTGGTCGGGCTGGTCGGCAGGGATGACGCGGCACGGCTTTTGTCCCAAAAGCTCGCGGACGGCGGCGTGGATTGCCGTCTGGTGGATGTGCCGAAGCATCCGACGATCACCAAGTTGCGGGTCATCAGCCGTCACCAGCAGCTCATCCGGCTGGATTTCGAGAACGATTTCGCGGAAGCCGAATCGTCCGGCATCGAACAAGGCTTCGTCGACGCGCTCGACGGTGCAGGCGCGGTGGTGTTTTCCGATTACGGCAAGGGGACGCTCGCCCGCATCCCGGAGATGATCGCGGCGGCGCGCGCGCGCGGGCTGCCCGTGGCGGTCGATCCCAAGGGCACCGATTTCGGGCGCTACCGGAACGCATCCGTCATCACACCGAACATGAGCGAGTTTGAGGCCGTGGTGGGCCGCTGCCCCGACGAGCAGGCAATCCGGGAGCGCGGCGAGGCGTTGCGCCAGCACCTGGGGCTGGACGCGCTGCTCATTACCCGTTCGGAGCATGGCATGACCCTGCTGCAAAAGGGCGAACCCGCGCTCGATCTGCCCACCCGCGCGCGCGATGTGTTCGACGTGACCGGCGCGGGCGATACGGTGCTCGGCGTGCTCGGGGCCTGTCTTGCCTGCGGCCTCGACCTGCCCCATGCCATGCGCTTCGCCAACGCCGCCGCGGGTATCGTGGTCGGCAAACTCGGCACCGCCGCCGTGAGCCGCGCCGAACTCGCCGCCGCACTGGCGCACCCCGAATGCCATGAATAGCCACTTGAAGCCACGAACAGCCACATCAAGCAGGAGTTTTCCATGATCATCGTCACCGGCGGTGCCGGTTTCATCGGCAGCAACATCGTGCAGGGACTCAACGCGCGAGGCATCGACAATATCCTGGTGGTCGACGACCTGACGGACGGCCACAAATGCCTGAACCTGGCCGATGCCGACATCCGCGATTATCTCGACAAGGACGACTTCCTCGCCCGCATCGTGAAGGGCGAGGATTTCGGCACGGTCGAAGCAGTCTTTCACGAAGGAGCCTGCTCCTCGACCACGGAATGGGACGGGCGCTTCGTGATGGACGTGAATTTCGCATACACCAAGGCGCTGCTGGCCTGGTGTGCGGCGCGCGGGACGCCGTTCATCTACGCCTCTTCCGCCTCGGCCTATGGCATGGGGCCGGTTTTCCGCGAAGCGCGCGAGCACGAGCGCCCGCTCAATATGTATGCCTATTCCAAGTTCCTGTTCGACTGCCACCTGCGCGCGCGCCTGGACGGCATCGACAGCCAGGTGGCGGGCCTGCGCTATTTCAACGTCTACGGCCCGCGCGAACAGCACAAGGGCACGATGGCGAGCGTGGCCTTCCACATCAACAACCAGTTGCACGACAGCGGGCGACTGCGCCTGTTCGAAGGCTCCGACGGTTACGGGCCGGGCGAACAGCAGCGCGATTTCATCCACGTCGATGATGTCGTCGCCGTCAATCTGTGGCTGCTCGACCATCCCCGGGTCTCGGGCATCTTCAACGTGGGCACCGGGCGGGCGCAAAGTTTCAACGACGTGGCGCGCGCGGCCATCGACTGGCACCGGCAATGGCGCGACGACGGCAGCTTCGGCGGCATCGACTACATTCCCTTCCCGGATCACCTCAAGGGCCGCTACCAGAGCTTCACCGAAGCCGACATCTCGGCCTTGCGCGCGGCGGGCTGCGAGCACGAATTCCTGGATGTCGCCACGGGCGTCGCGCGCTATTTCGACTGGCTGCACCGGGACTGAACACACGCGGCGATGCGGAAGATCCTGATCGTGGGGCCGTCCTGGGTCGGGGACATGGTCATGGCGCAAAGCCTTTTCATGCGCCTGAAAGAGACCGGCGACTGCGACATCGACGTGCTGGCCCCCGCCTGGTCGCTGCCCATCCTCGCCCGGATGCCGGAAGTGCGGCGCGGCGTGGTGATGCCGCTCGGCCACGGCCAGTTCGATTTGCGCGCGCGCTGGCGACTCGGGCAGGAACTGGCGCATGAACGCTACGACCAGGCCATCGTGCTGCCCGGCTCCTTCAAATCCGCGCTCGCGCCCTTTTTTGCCCGCATCCCGCAACGCACCGGCTTTCGCGGCGAAATGCGGTACGGCCTGCTCAACGACCTGCGCCCGCTCGACCGCACCCTGTTGCCGATGACCGTGCAACGCTTCGTCGCCCTCGGCCAGCCGCGCGGCAAGCCAGCCGCCCCGCCCGCCTTCCGCGTGCCCAGACTGCGCGCCGACGCGGACAAGCAGCACGTCCTGATCGAACGGCTTGGACTCGACACCGCGCGCCCGGCCATCGCCTTCATGCCCGGCGCGGAATACGGCCCCGCCAAACAGTGGCCGCCCGTGCACTACGCCGAACTCGCCCGCCTGCTCGCCGCGCGAGGCTTCCAAATATGGGTGCTCGGTGCGGAAAAGGATGGCGAGGCCGCGCGCCCGATTGCCGACGGCAACCCCGCCGTGCTCGACCTCACGGGCCGCACCCTGCTCGGCGATGCCGTCGACCTCCTCGCGCTCGCCCACGCCGCTGTCACCAACGACTCCGGCCTCATGCACATCGCCGCCGCGCTCGACGTGCCGCTGGTCGCCATCTTCGGCTCCTCCAGCCCCGAACACACCCCCCCCCTGGGCCAGCGCATCGCCATCGAAACCCTGCGGCTGCCCTGTGCCCCCTGTTTCGCGCGCCGCTGCCCACAGGGGCACACCCGCTGCCTGACCGACATCGAACCGGCGCGCATCCTCACCGCGCTGGAACCGTTCATCGGGGAAGAAGGGCGCTGACCGATGCGCGTCCTCATCGTCAAAACCTCCTCGCTTGGCGACATCATCCACACACTGCCTGCCGTCACCGACGCGACGCGGGCGCTGCCCGGCATCCGCTTCGACTGGATCGTGGAAGAAGCCTTTGCCGAAATTCCCGCCTGGCACCCCGCCGTCGAACGGGTCATTCCCATCGCCTTCCGGCGCTGGCGGCGGCATCCCTTCGCCCACGCCACGCGCGAGGAATGGCGTGCCTTCCGCGCCGCGCTCGCCGAATCCCCCTACGACTGCGTGCTCGACGCCCAGGGCCTCCTGAAAAGTGCCCTGCTCGCCCGCCAGGCGCACGGCCCCCTGCACGGACTCGATCGCCGCTCGGCGCGCGAACCGCTGGCAAGCCTTGCCTATCACAAGCGCCACGCCGTGCCCTGGGGGCATCATGCCGTGCGCCGCGTGCGCGAACTGTTCGCCGCCGCGCTCGGCTATGCCCTGCCGCCGGAAGCCTCGGACGATACCGACGGCGCGACCAATGCCGATGCCGCCGTCTACGGACTGGATCGCGCCCGCGCCCTCAGCGGTGCGCCCATGCCGCCCAACGGCGAAGCGCCCCGCCTCGTCTGCCTTCACGGCACCACCTGGCCCACCAAGCACTGGCCGGAAACCTGCTGGCGCGAACTTGCCCACCTCGCTTCCGAAGCAGGCTGGCAGGTGCGCCTGCCATGGGGGAACGACGCCGAACACGAACGCGCCGTCCGCATCGCCGCCGGACTCGGTGGCGTGCGGGTACTTCCCCGCCTCACACTCGGCGGGCTGGCTGCCGAACTCCTCGCCGCCACCGCCTGCGTCGCCGTCGACACCGGCCTGGGCCACCTCGCCGCCGCCTTCGACGTTCCCGCCGTCTCGCTTTTCGGCCCCACCAACCCCGGCTTCACCGGCGCATGGGGCCGCCGCCAGCAGCGCATCGCCACGGATTTCCCCTGCGCCCCCTGCCTGAAAAAAACCTGCCCCCGCCCCGTATCGCCAGACACCACCGGCATCGTCCCGCCCTGCTTCGCCGAACTGACTCCCTGCCGGATATGGCATCACATGCTGAAACTCGCCATTTCGGGCAAGGTTGCGCAATCACAACTGCATGGATCGGCAAGCCTCACCAGGGCGGGGGGGCTGTATCTTCCGTAAAATGCGCAAAGTTGAAAGAGGTGAAGGAACCGAGCATGCAGACAATCAGCGCCACCGGCCCGGCATCCCCGCAAGATGCCGGGCAAAGTCGTCGTTCAGGGCACGACGGCCATCGTGGAACGCAACGAAGGGGCCATTGCCCGAATCATGCCGGAAGTTCCCCACATGGCCGCTCGCGAGGCACTTTCCGGTCTGGGCGCGTTCACGCCGGAAGAAGCCGATGCGTGCTTGAAGGACAGCCGGGGAGATTTCGACGAATCGGTGTGCGACCCGTGGATTGTCACGGCGCTACGTCCCTCGCGATGACGGCAATCATGTATGCCATGGCAACATCGTCACCGATCCCCACCCCCCGATTTCATCCGCGCCTCCGCTGATGCAACTCGCCTTCTGCCTCTACAAATACTTCCCCTTCGGCGGGCTGCAACGCGACTTCCTGCGCATTGCGCTGGCCTGCCGGGCGCGCGGGCACGACATCCGCGTCTACACCCTCGAATGGCGGGGAGAATGCCCGGCGGGGTTCGATCTGGTGCGCGTTCCGGTGCGGGCCTGGAGCAACCACACCCGCTATCGCAGATTCAGCGCCTGGGTCCAGGCCGATCTCGCGCGGCGGCCCGTGGCGCGCGTCATCGGTTTCAATAAAATGCCCGGCCTCGACATCTATTACGCCGCCGACCCCTGTTATGAGGAAATGGCCCGCACCCTGCGCAACCCGCTTTATCGCCTGGGCACACGCTACCGGCATTTCGTCGCCTGGGAGCGCGCGGTGTTCGCGCCCGAAAGCCGCACTGAAATCCTCATGATCTCCGGCATGCAACAACCCTTCTTCATGCGCCATTACGGCACCCCGGCGGAACGTTTCCACCTGTTGCCGCCGGGTATCTCGCCCGACCGCCGCGCGCCGCCGGATGCATCCGCCATTCGCGCCGCCTTCCGCGCCGAATTCGGCCTGGGCGACGACGAATTCCTGCTGCTGCAAATCGGCTCCGGTTTCAAGACCAAGGGACTCGACCGCAGCATCAAGGCGCTGGCCGCGCTCCCAGAAGCCTTGCGCGCCCGCACGCGCCTCGTCGCCCTCGGCGATGACGATCCGCGCCCCTTCCTGCGCCAGGCCGCCGCCCTCGGCCTCGGCGAGCGGGTCGCCATCCTGCGGGGCCGCGAAGACGTGCCGCGCTTCCTGCTCGGCGGCGACCTGCTCATTCACCCGGCCTACAACGAAAACACCGGCACCGTCCTGCTCGAAGCCCTGGTCGCCGGGCTGCCCGTGCTCGCCACGGACGTGTGCGGCTATGCGCACTACATCGCCGAAGCCGAAGCGGGCCGTCTCGTCGCCACGCCTTTCGCACAGAAGGCACTCGACGCCGCGCTCGCCGAACTGCTCGCCGACCCCGACGCGCGGGCACGCCATGCGCAAAGCGCCCTCGCCTTCGCCGAACGGGCCGACCTCTACAGCCTGCACGAGAAAGCCGCCGATTTCATCCTGAACCATCGCCGCGCGCCGCCGGAAAAGTCATGAGCGAAACCGTCCTCCGCCCGCCCTTCGACCGCCTGTGGGCCGGACGCGACCCTTTTGCCGAAGCCGAAGCCTTGCAGGGGCAGGTGTTCCGCGAACTGGCCGGGCGGCGCACCCTGCGTACCGAAATCGACGGACGCGGCTATTTCGTCAAAATCCATCGCGGTGTCGGCTGGGGCGAAATCTTCAAGAACCTCGTCAGCCTGCGCCTGCCGGTACTCGGCGCACGCAACGAATGGCGCGCGACCGAGCGCCTCGCCGAACTCGGCGTCGACGCCCTGCATGCGGTCGCCTTCGGCGAACGCGGTGGCAACCCGGCGTGGCGGCATTCCTTCATCGTCACCGAAGAACTCGCGCCCACCATCAGCCTGGAGGACTATTGCCGCGACTGGGCGCGCATCCCGCCTGTACCCGCGCTCAAGCGCGCCCTCATCGCCCGCGTGGCGGAAATGGCGAGGCGGATGCACGAAGGCCGAATCAACCACCGCGATTTCTACCTCTGCCACATCCTGCTCCACACCGATCCGCCGCCCGCGCCCGACGCGCTGCGCCTCTCGCTCATCGACCTGCACCGCGCCCAGGTTCACGCCCGCTCGCTGCCCGCGCGCTGGCGGCGCAAGGATCTGGCCGGGCTGTACTTCTCCACGCTCGAAACCGGCCTGACCCGGCGCGATCTGTTGCGTTTTCTCCGTATCTATTTCGACGCCCCGCCCCGCCGCCTTTTGCGGGAAAACGCCGCCCTGCTCGCATGGATCGGGCGCGAGGCCGCGCGGCTGGCCGAACGCTACCGGCGGAAAATTCTTCCCGCCGAAGCGCGGAATGCCGCAACATGAGCGGCCACGATCATGATCGTTCCCCCTTCCGCTTCCTGATTCCCCCCGATCCACGATGAGCATCTGGCGGCTACTTCCCCCCTACGACGGCGAAACGGCCCGCGCCTTCCACTCGCTCGACGCCGTTTTCGCCCTGCGCGGCGAACAGATCTCCCGCGATCCCCAGAGCGAAACGATCCGCGTCGAAATCGGCGACACGGCCCATTACGTCAAGCGTTACCGCCGCGCGGGCAAGAATCCGCTACGGCGCTGGCTGCTGCGGCCACGGGTGCAGGCCGAATGGGAGAACCTCATCGCCTTCGCCTCCTGGGGTATCGCCTGCCCGCCGGTGGTCGCCTGCGGGCTGGAACGCCGGGCGGGCTTCTTCGTGCGCGGCGCGCTGATTACCCGCGAGCAACCCGACACCACCGACCTCGCCCGCTTGGCCTGCGAGAACGATCCCCGCCTGCGCGATCCCGCATGGCTTGCCGCCATCATCCCGCAGGCCGCGCAGATCGCCCGCACCATCCACGAGCACGGCTTCACCCACAACGATCTCAAGTGGCGCAACCTGCTCGTCGACGGCACACCCGCCCTCTACCTGATCGACTGCCCCGGCGCGGAACGCTGGCCGGGGCCGTTCCTGCGCTACCGCATCATCAAGGATCTGGCCTGCCTCGACAAAGTCGCCAAGTACCAGTTCTCCCGCACCTGGCGGCTGCGCTTCTTCCTCGCCTATACCGGCAGGCTCCGGCTCAATGCCGCCGACAAGCGCATGATCCGGCGCATCCTGCGGTTTTTCGAGGGGCGGGAATGAGCGGCGCGCATCAGGCAGCCACGGGACAAGCCCCCGTCCTGACCGCCGCCGCGCTGGCCGCCGCCCGCCTTGAGCCGCCCTTCCCCTTCGCCCTGCTACTCGACGACGGCAGCCGCCTCGACCTGCTGCGCCCCCTGCGCATCCTGCCGGGCAAGCGCATCGTCGCGGAAGGCATCCGGAACGGGCAGCGCGTATTGGCGAAGCTTTTCATCGCCCCCGGCAACGCCCGCCACTGGCGGCGCGAACGCGACGGACTTGCCCTGCTGGCGGCGGCGGACATCCCCACCACGCCCATCATCGCGGCGGGCGCGATCGCGGCGGGCGGCCATTACCTGCTCACCGCCTTCCTGCCCGACGCGCGCAGCCTCGCCAGCGAACTGGAAAACACTGGCGACGACGACGGCGGCAACGCGCGTGCCTGGCTGGAAACCCTCTGCACGCGGCTCGGGCAGCTTCACGCCAGGGGCATCGCGCACGGCGACCCGCACCCCGGCAACATCCTCCTCCACGCGGGCGACCCCTTGCTCATCGACGGCGATGCCGTGCGCCAGCGCCCCGCGCCCCTCTCCGGAGGGCAAGCCGATGCCATGCTCGCCTGCCTGCTCGCCGGATTGCCGCCGGAAAAAACGCTGGCCCCGCTGATTGCCGCCTACCATGCGGGCAATCCCCGGCATACCCCCTCGCCCACTGCCTTGCAGGCGCAAATCGACAAATACCGCCGCGCGCGGCTCACGGACTACCTCGCCAAGACGGTGCGCCCATGCACGCGCTTCGATGTGCGGCGCACGACCCGCCGCTTCGTCGCCGTGGGCAGGAGCGATGCCGCCTCGCTCGCGCCCCTGCTCGACGATCCCGACCGGGCAATGGCTGCCGGCGTGCTGCTCAAGGACGGTCGTACCGCCACCGTCGCCCGTGTCGAAGTCGATGGCCGGATGCTGGCCGTCAAGCGTTACAACATCAAAAACGCCGCGCATGCGCTCTCGCGGGCATGGCGTCCGAGTCGCGCATGGCATGCCTGGCGCGAAGGGCATCGCCTGCATTTTCTCGGCATCGACACCCCCATGCCGCGCGCGCTGATCGAAGAACGCCTCGGCCCGTTGCGCCGCCGCGCCTGGCTGATTACCGATTACCACGGCGGATGCAGCCTCGCCGAACATCTTGCGCCCTGCATCGACGCCGCCGCGCCGCCGCCTGCCGAAAGCGAGGCTCTGATACGGCTCTTCGCCACGCTGCACGCGCACCGCATCGCCCATGGCGATCTCAAGGCCAACAATCTGCTTTGGGACGAAGCGCGAGGCATCGCCGTCATCGACCTCGACGCCATGACGCAATACACCTGCGCCGCCGCCCACGCGCGCGCCTGGCGGCGCGACCGCGCGCGGCTGCTCGCCAACTGGCCCGAGGAAAGCGGCTTGCATCGCTGGCTGGATGCGCATTTGCCGGGTGCTTGTCGCTCGTGCTCATAAACAATGGGCTGGAAGCGCAAACAGGGACTTCCTCCGCGCTTCGGGAATACAGACTTTCGTTTCCGAAGCGCGACTTCCAGCTTCCGTGAGGGCAGGTTTGCACTGCCGAAGCATGAGGCAGCACTTGCACAAGCGCGCGTTTTCACTTCTGGAGTGCAATCCCCGACTTCCGAAGCGGGCGTTTCGGCTTGCGAAGTGCAGGCTCCGGCTTTTGAAGCACGGGGTAGCGGGCACCTGAAGCACGAGGCAGGGCTTCCGAAGCGGGCGCTTCGGCTTCCGAAGTCCAATATTCCACTTCCGGAAGGGGAACGTCGTGTTTTCAAGTGCGCGAAATCCGGCTTCGGAAGCGCGCGTTTCGGCTTCTGCAAGTGCGAGCTTGCGCTTCGGAAGGGCAATATCCGGCTCCGGAAGCGCAAGCGTCCACTCCGGCAAGTGCTCGGCGGTGCTTCTGCAAGGGCAATGCCCTGCTTCAAAAGAGGGAAATACTGATTGAGTTATCGTCGTTGCGTGCGAAGTGCGGCAATCCACGAGCCGTATGGATTGCCACGGCGCTACGCGCCTCGCAATGACGAAGCAGGGACGCGCGTCGTGCCGGGGCTTTGCGATGCACGCGGGAAGTCAGTGCCGGGATTGCCCTTCGGCCTGGATCCGCTGGAGTTCGGTCAGGGAGAGGCCGGTATCTTCCATGATTTCACCCATTGGGCGAGCACGTTGCAGCATTCTCCGGGCAATGGCCCGCTGCGCTTCGTCCTGGCCTTCCGCCCGTCCCTCTGCCCGTCCCTCCGTTCGTCCCTCCGCCCGCCCTTCCGCCCGCCCTCTTTCTTCCGCCCCGCGCTCGCGCGAGGCAATATCCCACGCCAGTTTTTCACGCGAGATCGCCAGTTCCCGCAGGCGCTCGTCCTGCGAGAGTTCCTTGAGTTTCACCACGGCGCTGCCGATGTCCGGGTCTTGTTGTGCCAGCATCTCGAATTCCTCCTCCTTCGTCGCCCGGATGAATTCCAGCCAGGCGCACAGTTTGGTCTCGTCCCCCTGTTCCGGCAATTTTGGAAGTTCCAGTGTATGCACTTCCATCGCTTTGGAGAACAGCGAACCGCTTTCAATATCATGAAGTCTGTAGATATTATGGTACTTCGTGCTGTCGTGAATTTCCTCGTAGGCGAAGATCAGGATGCAAATTGCCCGCTTGATCCTGTGATAGTCCTCGCCCCGCCTGACTTGCTCCGTCACCATGCTAGAGAGATAGAAAAGCGCCCGCTCGCGCATCTCTGGGATGGGGTTCAATTGTATTTCGATGTCGACAACATTTTTCCGGGCAGTGACGATCTTTACATCCAGAATGCCCAATTTGTCCTCCGGGCGCTCGCCCAGCAGATGCGGGTCGACGATCTGCACGTCGGCGTAGTCTTCCGGCGGCAGGTCGAGCACCGATTGCAGGAAGCTGACCAGCAGGCGCTTGTCGCTCATCAGGCGCTTGAAAACAACGTCCATGCGGGGTTTCAGGATTTCCCTGGACATGAATTTTCTCCTTCGGCATGTGCGGAAAATGGTCGCGGCATTGTGCGGCAAGCGTTGGCAAGATGCAATGTCGCCCCGTGGCAAGCCAGAGGGCGTTCCAGCGCGTATCGACGGTTCCGGATTCGGGAAACGAAAGACAGTGATTCATGCGGCGCTTTACGCCGGTTGGGCGGCCCTGGATTGCCACGGCGCTTCGCGCCTCGTAAAATCTTCGTCATTGCGAGCGAAGCGCAGCAATCTACAAGCCGTATGGATTGCCACGTTGCGGTGCGCTTCGCAATGGCGATTACTTATACACCTTTCTGTGACAAATAATCCTCAAGCTGCGGGCGTTGATGCTTATACCATTGACTGGAGATAATATATTTTCTGTCGTTTGCATAATGAATCTTCTTCCAATAGCGATTACGTCCATTGTGATCTTTTCGCAACTTATCAGGATCTACACCAGGCGGTATCTCTCGCAAGATGGGATAAATCGCCCCCGGGCCGAATGTGCGCCTTGAGTAACTGGGATCACATAGCCGGAATATTTCGTCATCAGAAAGCTTGCCCTCAGCTAAAAGACGCCCAAACGCTTCCTCCGCTCGTCTGCCAATTTTAGGCGGGTCTGATGGAGAACTTTCCATTGCTCCTCCGCCACTTGAGGGCTGAGGAGACAAGGGTGGGGGCGGATTCTGTGTTTTCCTTGAAAGCTTGATGCTGATTTCCTCCAAAACGAAGTGAGCGATAGAAACGGAATATTCATTTGTCAAAGCCTCCTCAAGAAGATTGTCTAGCTTGATTTTGGATATGCCATTGATTAATTCGGACGCAATAGCACTTGCCTGTTCTCGATCTTTCCGCTCTGTGATTTTCTTGACACAGTATTTGCGCATTTCTTCATTGCTGTAGTTTTCTTTTTTTAGCAATTCAAATAGTTCTTGGCCATCTCGATTGCCAACGTTGAACTCGACTGTGGTAATTTCCTGAGGCTGATCCCGGTTATCTTGATCATCATAGAAAATACGAATATTCTTACCAACATAAATTCCGTATGCCAATTTCAACTGAAGCATGTAGGATTGTAGTTGCCTGATGTATTTATCCATAACCTCGTTTGTTGGGCGCTTGACTTCCACGACAAATAAATTTTCTCCATTCGATTTTATTATAATGTCGAGAATAAGCCGGTTGGCAGCCCCGATGGGGATTTCCCATTGGGGTAGCAATTCCCCTTGCAGACGGGACCATCCAAGTTCAACAAAGATATTCTCGAACAGAGTCTGCATGTCAGATTCTGGAGCATTCCTTTGCTTCAGGATTTCTACTTGGCGACAGATTTCGTCCCAAAGTGTCATATTGGCCTCTGCGTGCAAATTTTTACGGATTTTTTTACTATGTATGCTTCGGCGATGGAGTATATCCCAAACCTGCCCATTGAAGCGAAGCGCACAGCCATGCTCATACGTCCGGCGCGACGGCGCGACGGCTCCCTTTTGGCGCAACATCCAACCCGAGCGCGGCATTTTATCGACGCAGTAGCCCGTTAAGCCTTCCGGTAACGTCAAAAAACCTGCAACGAGAAGACGAAGAAGAACACTTCAACCGTTATGCGTGAGCAGTACCGGGGATCGGAACAGCAAGGCGGCGCGGATCAGCGCGTAAAACAAATCTGATTCCCGCTGCCTGATGCCTGGTCTTGCGCAATCGTCGCCCTTTTTAGCTAGAATCCTGCCTCTCATTTTCCGCATCCGAAGGCAGCGATGGCTCTGATCGTCCAGAAATACGGCGGCACCTCGATGGGCAGCCCCGAACGCATCAAGAATGTGGCAAGGCGGGTAGCGAAGTTTCATGCGCAGGGACATCGGCTCGTCGTCGTGGTCTCCGCGATGAGCGGCGAGACGAACCGCCTGGTCGCGCTGGCGCAGGCGCTCTCCAGGGCGCCCGATCCGCGCGAGATGGATATGGTGGTTTCCACCGGCGAACAGGTTTCCATCGGTCTCCTCGCCCTGGCCCTGCAAGACATCGGCGTTCCTGCCAAGAGCTACACCGGCGGGCAGGTGAAGATTCTCACCGACAGTGCCTTCAGCAAGGCGCGCATCCTGGGCATTGACGAGGCCGCCATCCGCCGCGATCTTTCCGAGGGCAAGGTCGTCGTGGTCGCCGGGTTCCAGGGGGTCGATGCCGACGGCAATATCACCACGCTGGGACGCGGCGGCTCCGACACAACCGGCGTCGCGCTGGCGGCGGCCCTGAAGGCCGATGAATGCCAGATTTACACGGACGTCGACGGCGTCTACACCACCGACCCGCGCATCGTTCCCGAGGCGCGCAAGCTCGATACCATCACCTTCGAGGAGATGCTGGAAATGGCCAGCCTCGGCTCCAAGGTGCTGCAAATCCGCTCGGTCGAATTCGCCGGCAAATACAAGGTCAAGCTGCGCGTGCTCTCCAGCTTCGAGGAAGAAGGCGAGGGCACGCTCATTACTGTTGAGGAAAACCGCAATATGGAACAACCCGTCATTTCCGGGATCGCTTTCAACCGCGATGAAGCCAAGATTACCGTGCTGGGCGTGCCGGATCAGCCCGGCATCGCGTACCAGATCGTGGGGCCGGTGGCCGAGGCCAACATCGACGTCGACATGATCATCCAGAACGTGGGCCGCGACGGCACCGCCGATTTCTCGTTTACGGTGAGCCGGGGCGATCTGGATAAAACCGTGAACGTGCTCGACCGGGTGAAGGCGGTCATCGGCGCGAAGGCCATCGAGGCGGATAAAAACCTCTGCAAGGTTTCGGTGGTCGGTGTCGGCATGCACTCGCATCCGGGCGTGGCCGCGAAGATGTTCCGCACGCTTTCCGAGGAAGGCATCAACATCCGCATGATTTCCACTTCCGAGATCAAGATTTCCGTGGCCATCGAAGAGAAATACCTGGAACTGGCCGTGCGCGTGCTGCACAAGGCGTTCGACCTCGACCGCCACATCTGAAATTTTTTGGCAGCTTGCCCAAATTGAAGCGTTCCCCGCTCTCGCGGGGATGAACCACTGCAATCTTGCACGAAGACGTTTTTTCGTGTGAGAAGTCAAAAATCGGCACTGAATGGGGAAACCTGTTCAGTGCCGATAACATGCGACGCACCATGAGATGGTTACCTGATGCGGGAATCAACCGCGTCGTGAGTGTTCTCGCCAGAGGGTCTCGTTCGGTGATAAAGATTGCGTAAGCCACGATTTGTAGCCACATTAATTATGACAATTATTCGCGCAACGGGTTGACGCCACTGTGGTAACTACCTAGTATCCGTATGCTGTAGGTGTGAACTTTTTCACGACGGATTTTTTAGGAGACAGAAACCATGGCATTTGACGCCTTCTTGAAGATCGACGGCATCCCCGGCGAATCTACCGACGACCAGCACAAGGACTGGATTGAGCTAAAGTCCTTCGACCACGGCGTGCTTCAGCCCGTCTCCCGCACTGCCAGTAGTTCAGGCGGCGCGACAACGGAGCGAGCGGACTTCACCGCCTTCAACATTACCAAGGAAATCGACCTCGCTTCGCCCAAACTTTTTGAGGCCAGCTTCACCGGCAAACACATCAAAGAGATCACTATCGAAATTCGCCGCGCTGGTGGCGATCAGCAAAAATACCTGGAAATCAAAATGGAGCAGGTGTTGATCTCCTACTTCAATCAGGGTGGCAGCGACGAGAGTGGCTTTCCGGTCGAGGAAGTCAGCTTTGCGCCCGGCAAGATCAAAATGACCTACATTCAGCAAAAACGCGGAGACGGCACGCCCGGTGGAAACGTGGCCGCCGGATGGGACTTGACCGCTAACAAGACTTACGTCTGACACCACGCACACATGGGCGAGCCGTTTCGGGCATGACTCGCTCGTGTTTTTCTGTCGTCTGAATGGGGAGCACACGAACATGGCAACGCAAGTAAAACGCAGAGATGGCGACATTAGTAAATGGGAAGATGGCGTCGAAAGAGCGGTTGGTGATCCGAAGTGGAACCGATGGGATTGTGAAATTCAGCAAACAGTGAGCGCCTACAACCGCCATCTCCGGAGCACGCCGGGCTATGTGCCGCTGGACTGGAAGATTGTCAAGGCGATAACCTGGATAGAGAGCGGGCCGCACAAGCCAGACTGGAATAAAAAACCCATGCAAATAGGAAAGTCTGGTGACCCTGGATTGCGCGCATTCCTTTCCAAAAAAGAAGGTGGCGATTTGATCATTGTGCCCGTCTGGAAGGGTCTGATTAGCACGGCTTCCGCGCGAACGAACCCCGTTCACAACATTCGCGCTGGCGTGGGCTACCTACTCATGAGACTGGCACGTTACGCATACCAGTCCATTCCAGACGCCGACGATAAGGTCTATGAAGTCAAGGTCAAGCTGGGCGACAGTCTGGAGGGAATCGCCAAGGCAAACGGCAGCACTCTCGAAGTGTTGCAGAAGCTCAATCCCGATGCCAAGGTGTTAGATGTTGGGCAGCTGGTGAAATACCAGAAAGCGTCTGTCAAGAAAGTCATCACGGGGTGGGAGACAGTGACGCCCTTATCGGTTGCGTTGAAATACAATTCGATGACAGGCGACCCTACATACGCCAAACGCCTCGCTATCGCGATTAATCTTGTAAACAAGAGTAGGAGTGCATTATGCGCACAATGATAGTATTTGCCGGGATGTGCGTGATACTGGCTCTCTCTATTCGTTTTGCCACCGCTGCCGAGGATCTCCTTATGGAAGCCTTTAAGGAGTCTATGGGGGCTGAATATGACGAAGCCGTTGCGCGCATTAAGGCGGAAGAAACTACATGCGGTGTTCTTGATGGATCGTCTTTAATCAAACAGTGCGGTTTGGAATTCTTTCATATGGTTGATGTTAACGAGTGTTTGGAAAAGAAAGCTGCTGAAAGTGAAAAAGCATTAAAAGACGCTGAAAAGACAGCCATCGACAGGCTGGGGCAGTGGGACGAGAGCGACGAATACATCAAACTGGCAAAGAAGGCTATCAGGGTGTCGGGGAAAACATTTCTTCAGTATCGTAAAGATCACTGCGCGCTCGCTACGTCCATGCTTGGATTAGCTCGCGGTGTGGTAATAGATAGGCAGCGCAATGCCTGCGTTGCCGAACTCAACAATCGCCGTGCAAAGCAGTTGCGCGATTTTATCGACACAATACATTTAAGGTAGCTACCCCGTTCACAACATTCGCGCTGGTGTGGGCTACCTACTCATGAGGCTGGCACGTTACGCATACCAGTCCATTCCAGACGCCGACGATAAGGTCTATGAAGTCAAGGTCAAGCCGGGCGACAGTCTGGAGAGAATCGCCAAGGCAAACGGCAGCACTCTCGAAGTGTTGCAGAAGCTCAATCCCGATGCCAAGGTGTTAAACGTTGGGCTGGTGCTGAAATATCAGAAGGCGTCTGTCAAGAAAGTCATCAGGGGCTGCCATGCGCCAATAACGCCAGAACTACTTGCAAGCAGGTATAACGGTGGCGGCGATAAGACTTACGCTAGAAGGATGGCTAAAACGATGAGATTGGTGCAAAAAGCAGGGAGTCTTTCATGCGAAAAGTAGGATTCGCCAGCGCACTTGTTGTCATGGCGTTTTTCGCCTCGCTACAAGCCGCCGAAGAATACGGAGAAGTCGAATATGACACAGACGTTGCGCGCGTTGAGGCGGAAGAAGCAACATGCGGCGTGTTGACTGAATCGTCCGTGCGTGAGCAGTGTGGTTTGACATTTTTTCATCAGGTGGAAATACTGAAATGCCTGAAGGCTAAAGTTGCTGAAAGTGAAAAGACGCTGAAAGCCGCAGAAAAAGCCGCCATTGAGAAGATTGTTCAATGGGATGAAGATGATAAATATATCAACGCAACAAGGACGGCCATCCTCGTGTCGGGGAAAACTTTTCTCCAATACCGCAAGGATCACTGTGCGCTTTCCGCGTCTATGGCCGGTGGGAGTCTTGGCGCGTCAATGCGACACGACTCGTGCATTATTGAACTCAACAATCGCCGTGCAAAGCAGTTGCACGATTTTATCGACACAATACATTTAAGGTAGCTACCCCGTTCACAACATTCGCGCTGGCGTGGGCTACCTACTCATGAGGCTGGTACGTCACGCATACCAGTCCATTCCAGACGCCGACGATAAGGTCTATGAAGTCAAGGTCAAGCCGGGCGACAGCCTGGAGAGAATCGCCAAGGCAAACGGCAACACTCTCGAAGTGTTGCAGAAGCTCAATCCCGATGCCAAGGTGTTAAATATTGGGCAGGTCTTGAAGTATCAGAAGGCATCTGTCAAAAAGGTCATTATTGGGTAGGACGCGGTGACGCCCTTATCGGTTGCATTGAAATACAATTCGATGCGTTACGACAAACATTACGCGGAAAAAATAGAGTATGCGTTGATTCATGTGCAAAAGGGGAGAATATTGGAATGCGTGCAATAACACTGACAGGCATAGTCTTGCTGTTTGCCATGTTGCCGCCCGTTTATGGCGATGAGACAGACCACGACACACCTACCGAAACACAGTATAGTAGGGAGGCGTTAGGTGTTCCCCACGAGAGCGGGGATGAACCGATGATGTATTCGGTCATGCCCTGACCGGCTTGGCGTTCCCCGCGGGAGCGGGGATGAACCGTTCGTGCCGGGTGGATTGCCATCCACCCCTGCGCGTTCCCCGCGCAAGGAGATGACCCTTTTTCCGATGTCTGACGCCCGACGCCCGTTATTCACAAGCATGGTATGCATTCCCTTCCTGCTTATATATTCTTGCATCTATTGAAGTGATTTTTTATTCGTGTTGCTCATGAAGCATCTGGATAAACTGCCCTCCTTTCCAGTCACTGCGAGGGCAATCCCATGTCTCACGAAAAAAAGCATCCAGCCGCAACGCCTGATCTTCCCAATCCGGGACGGCGCTCGCTGCTGGCCGCCGCCGGTTCCGCCGCGCTGGCCGCACCCTTGATCGGGCTTGGCGGACGCGCCTGGGCACAGGCTGCCGCAAAACCGACGCCGCTGACCTTCGCCTGGAGCCAGGTTTCCTTTTGCCTGACACCGGTTGCCGTCGCCAAGGAAACCGGCATCTTCGAGAAAAACGGGCTGGACGTAACGCTCATCAACTATTCCGGCTCGAACGACCAATTGCTGGAATCCCTCTCGACAGGCAAGGCGGATGCCGCGGTGGGGATGATCTACCGCTGGCTGAAACCGCTGGAATCCGGTTTCGACGTCAAAATCGTCGCGGGCGTGCACGGCGGCTGCGTGCGGCTGATCGCCTACAAACCCACGGGCATCACCAAACTGGAACAACTGCGGGGCAAGTCGATCGGCGTGCCCGACCTGGCACAGCCCGCCAAGCATTTCTTCTCCATCTACCTGAAACGCAACGGCATCGACCCCGAACGCGACATCACCTGGAAAGCCTATCAGGCCGACCTTCTGGGGCTGGCGGCGGAGAAAGGCGAAATCCAGGCGATCGCCTACAGCGACCCGACCCTCTACCGCATCGAGCGGGACAGCAAGGCCGGTTTCCTGCATCTGGCCACCAACACCGATCCCCCCTACCAGGACAAAACCTGCTGCGTCATCGGCGTGGGCGGGCGGCTCGTCAAGAGCAACCGCCCCGCCGTGGCCGCGCTGGCGAAGTCGCTGATCGAAGCATATGAGTGGACGAATGCGCATCAGGAAGAAGGCGCGAAGATATTCCAGAAATACGCGGCCAAGCTGACGGTGGAAGACCTGCAACACCTCTACAAACAGCTCACGATGCACGCGCACCCGGTGCATACCGATCTGCGCGACCAACTCGCATTTTTCGCGCAGGACTTCAAGAACCTGGGCGTGCTGAAGCCGACCACCGATCCGCAAAAATTCGCCGATCACATCTTCGCCGACGTGTTCTGAAACCCCGCGGGCGGCGGCGCGCGAACCGCCCCGCCCGGCCATCGCCAAAAAGAGAGAATTCATCATGAGCGCCAGCGCCACGCTAGAGCGGCTACCGGCAACAGGGTCGCAGCCGGAACCGTCGGCCATCTCCGTCCTGACCCCGCCCAATGTGTCGCAAACACCGAAAATATCCCTCGCGGCCCATGCGGCGAACAGTCCGTCGGAAAAAAGCTTCCGCTTCTACTGGTTCGGCCTGCTGCCCATTGCCGCCTGGGGACTGCTCGGCGCGCTCACCCTGGCATGGCCGAACCTGCCCGCCGGTTTCGAGGACTGGGTCTACACCACCGAATTCGGCGTCGCCGCCCTGGCAATCGCCACGCTGTGGGCCTTCTTCACCCTTTCGGCAAGCATCCGCATCGGCCCCCTGCAACGCGCTGGCGCGCTTTTCCGCCACAGCGCCCCCTGGCTCGCGGTCTCCGCCGTCATCCTGGCGGCATGGGAAATCCTCACCGCCAAGACAGGCATCCTGCCGCCGCCGTTCTTCGCCCCGCCGTCCAGCCTCATCGACGTCTACGTCAGCGACTACGCCCGCCTGGCCGACAGCACCTACAACTCGATCAAACTCCTGCTGGAAGGCGTGGGCTGGGGCGCGGCGGTCGGCTTCACCATCGGCGTCTCCATCGGCTGGTCGCGCACCATCAATTACTGGGTGCATCCCATCCTGCGCTTCCTCGGCCCCCTGCCGCCCACGGCGCTCTTGCCCATCGCGTTCTTCTTCTTCCCCTCCAGCCATGCCGCTTCCGTCTTTCTCATCGCGCTGGCGACGGGCTTCCCCGTGGCAATCCTCTCCTGGTCGGGCGTGGCCGGCGTCAACAAAGCCTATTACGACGTGGCGCGCACCATGGGCGCATCCGAATGGTTCCTGGTCTTTCGCGTCGCCATCCCCGCCGCCCTGCCGCAAGTCTTCGTCGGGCTGTTCATGGGCTTCGGCGCATCCTTCGTCGTACTGATCGTCGCCGAGATGATGGGCGTCAAATCCGGCCTGGGCTGGTACCTCACCTGGGCGCAGGGCTATGCCGCCTACGTCAACATGTACGGCGCGCTGATCGTCATGACCATTATCTTCTCCAGCCTCATTTCACTGCTTTTCACCGTGCGCGACCGCGTGCTCGTCTGGCAGAAAGGAATCGTCAAATGGTGATCGCCGCCGCGAGAAAACCGCGCCCCGAAGAAGCGACGGATGCCCCCGCACGCGCCGCCGCATCGAGAATCCGCGTCGAACAGGTCAGTCACGGGTTCGATGCCCCCACGGGTCGCCTGGAAGTGCTGGAAAACGTCGATCTCGACGTCGCCCCCGGCGAATTCGTCGCCCTGCTCGGCCCCAGCGGCTGCGGAAAATCGACGCTCCTGCGCCTCGTCGCCGGGCTGGAACCCGCCTCCTCGGGCGCGATCTCCCAGGACGGCACGCCGATTACCCGCCCCGACCCCTCGCGCATCGTCGTCTTCCAGGATCCAACCCTTTTCCCGTGGCGCACGGTCTGGGACAACGTCGCGCTCGGTTTGCAGGCGCAAGGCATCCTGAAACAGGAAAAAAGCCGGGTCGATGCCGCCCTGCGAAAAGTCGGCCTGGAAGGCTTCGCCAAAGCCTATCCCCACCAGCTCTCCGGCGGCATGGCGCAGCGTGTCGCCCTGGCGCGGGCGCTGGTCAACAACCCCCAGCTCCTGATTCTCGACGAACCCCTGGGCAAGCTCGATTCCCTCACGCGGCTGGAAATGCAAAGCGAACTCGTCTCGCTCTGGCAAAAGAACGGCTTCTCGGTACTGCTCGTCACCCACGACGTGGAAGAAGCCCTTTTCCTCGCCCAGCGCGTCGTCATCTTCAGCCCCCGCCCGGCGAAAATCATCACCGAAATCGCCATCGACCGCCCCTACCCCCGCCACCGCGACGACCCCGTGCTCACCGGCCTGCGGCACGAGGTGCTGGATCGGTTGGGACTGGGGAAAAACTGGTAACAGACAGGCTGCCTTTCCTCCAGGTGGAGATCGAAGACCCTCGATAAACCGGCATTGGCGACCGAAGATTGCCGCGCTTCGCTCGCAATGACGAGGGATTGCGGCATTGCGGCACCATCCATGCCCGTCATTGCGAGGCGCGCAGTGCCGTGGCAATCCGTTCGTCGTACCGGCTTGCTTTCCGACACGTTTCCCCGTGGTCGCACTGGCGACTGACTCAA
>JAISNX010000111.1 GCA_031276015.1 Azoarcus sp. | reverse complement strand
AATTCCGACTCCACCCGCCTGCCCGCGAAGATGCACAGCTTCTACCTGCGCAAGATGTACATGGAAAACAAACTCGTCGAACCCGGCGGCATCGACATCGACGGCGTGCCGATCGACCTGGGCAAGATCAAGGTGCCGTGCTTCTTCATCTCCACCATGGAAGACCACATCGCGCCATGGAAAAGCACCTACCTCGGTGCGCGGTACTTCACCGCCCCGGTGCGCTTCGTCCTTGGCGGTTCGGGCCACATCGCAGGCATCGTCAACCCGCCCGCCGCCAACAAATACGGCTACTGGCTGAACCCGGCCCCCAAACTGCCCGCGACCCCGGACGAATGGTTCAGCGGCGCGCAACAGCACGAAGGCTCATGGTGGGTCAACTGGCAGGACTGGATAACGGCCCAGGGCAGCGATAAGCTTGCCTCGCGCGATCCGGCGAACGGCAAGCTGAAAGCCCTGGAAGACGCGCCCGGCTCCTACGTCAAATTCCGGCTGTAAAAACCAAAACCCGTTTGCCCATCCGGGGGACGGCGCGGTGGACAAACCGCGCCGTCTTTTATCCTTTCCCGTCTCGATGACCGAACCCGCGCGCCTCGTACTCGATACCAATACAGTACTGGCGCTATGGCATTTCGGCGATCCCCGCCTCGCCCCGCTCGCCGGAGCGATTGTCCGCAAGCGATTCGCGCTCCTGAGCCGCGCCGACGCGCTGGAAGAACTGCGCCACGTGCTGGCCCGCGCGCGGTTCGGCATTGCGCCGGAGCAACAGGCGCGAATCCTCGGCCAGTACGGTGACTTGCTCGTTTTCCCTCCGTCCGAAACCACCGCTTTTGACCTGCCGCAATGCCGCGACCGCGACGACCAGAAATTCCTCGAAATCGCGCGCGACCACGGCGCAAGCCACCTCCTTACCCGCGACAAGTGCCTACTGGAACTGAACCGTCACCGCCTGCTGCGCGAAAAATTCCGGATCGTGACACCGGAGAAATTCCAGGCGGAAAGCGGGGATGGCGACGGATAAAACTCACTGGAAAACACTTGATTGACCACCATGGTGACCCTGTGGCAATTCGTGCGGCCTGTGGATTGCCGCGCTTCGCTCGCAATGACGAGGATTTTGGGCATTGTGGCAAAGGCTTGGAGTACTGCGACGCCCACCATACCCGTCATTGCGAGGCGCGCAGCGCCGTGGCAATCCATGTGCCTGTGATTCCTGCAACGCCGCCCGTGAGTGCGGGTAATCGCCGCTGTGTGGATTGCCACGGGCCTTCGGCTCTCGCAATGACGGGGCGGGAAATTCGTCATTGCGAGGCACGAAGCGCCGTGGCAATCCACGAGCCGTATGGCACACCACGGCATATCAAGCCTTGCGCCAACGGCAAACCGGAGTTTCCGTAGTAATATTTCCGCGCTTTCGCGCAACTTGCGTCTTTGCCGTTTTTCGTGATTTTCCCGCAGCGAGTTTTTCCATGGACTTATCTTCCTTGCAGCCAGCCGCCGTCTGGCGTCATTTTTCCACGCTATGCCGGATACCGCGCGCTTCCGGCAACGAAGATGCGGTGCGCGACGAACTCGCCACGTGGGCGCGCACACGCGGGCTGGGGGTGAAAGTCGATACCGCCGGTAATCTCGTCCTGAGCAAACCCGCCAGTCCGGGCCGTGAAGACCGACCGGGCATCGTGCTGCAAGGTCACCTCGACATGGTGTGCCAGAAAAACGGCGGCAGTACGCATGATTTCGCGCGCGACCCCATCCGCCCCGTGTTGCGCGACGCCTGGGTGACAGCGGGCGACACCACACTGGGTGCGGACAACGGCATCGGCGTCGCGCTGGCGCTGGCGGCGCTGGAGGACGATAACCTTGAACATCCGGCGCTGGAAGTGCTGCTGACCGTGGATGAAGAATCCGGCATGCACGGTGCCTTGGGCCTGAAACCGGATGCGGTGACAGGCCGTCTGCTGCTCAATCTCGACACCGAGGAGTGGGGCGAGTTGTACATCGGCTGTGCGGGAAGTGCCGATGTCATTGCCGGAGCCGTCTTGCCCGTGGAGCCGCCGCCGGGCGGACTACATGCCGTCACCGTGCGTTTGTCGGGGCTGGCAGGGGGGCATTCCGGCATCGACATCCATCGCGGACGCGGCAATGCCATCAAGCTGCTGGCGCGCCTGCTGCATGCGTTCGCGGCAACGGACGCCGATTTCCGGCTGGCGGTGCTGGAAGGCGGCACGGCGCACAATGCCTTGCCGCGCGAGGCCGTGGCAACGCTGTTGCTTGCCGATCCCGCCCGCCTGCAAGTGCAGGCTGACGATCTCGCGGCCAGCTTGCGCAGGGAGTTGCCCATTGAAGACGACAATGTTCGCATCGACATCACACCCGAGTCCACGCGCCCCGCCGTGGCGCTGACCCGCGACGCATCGCGCACCCTGTCGTCGCTGCTCGACGATTTGCCCTGCGGCGTGCGCGCCATGAGTGATCAGATGCCCGGTGTGGTCGAGACCTCCAACAACATCGGGGAATTGCGGCTCGATGCTGGACGCCTGCACATCAACGCCATGGCGCGTTCCTTGCGCGCGGAAAGCCTGCGCGCGCTGTCGGCGGAAATCGCCGGACTTTTTTCCTGTGCGGGGCTGGAAACGCGCGTGCAGGGCGACGGGCCGGAATGGACGCCCGCGCCGAATTCAAAATTGCTCGCGCTGGCCCGAAGCGTCTATCGCCGTGCCTTCGGCGGCGAAGCGCATGTGCAGGTCATCCACGCCGGGCTGGAATGCGGCGTTTTCAGCGCGCTGTGGCCGGACATGGACATGATCTCCTTCGGCCCCACCATCCAGGGCGCACACTCGCCGGACGAGCGGGTGGAAGTAGCGAGCGTGGAACGGGCGTGGCGCTTGCTCACGGGGATATTGGCGGCCATTCCCGCAATGTGAAAAAACAGAAACCCCTTCAGGATTTTCCAAAGCGCGCGACCGCTTCCGGAAAAGCGCCCTGCCCTACCGCCGGGTTCCATCCGTTCCTCGATTCTGCGCAGCTCGGCCTCATCCTCCCGACCGTGCAGCCAGATCAGAAGCCATACCGGAAGCGCAGGCTACCGGTCATGCCTTCTCTCTTGCCCGCGTGGCCCTGCACGCCGAAATCGAGGGACAGGGGCAGCGAGGGCGAGGGCGTGGCACCGTGCTGTGCCATACGACTCGTGGTACACCGCGCTTCGCCAGAAACGATGGTCGGCCTTGCTCGACCCGCAACCTTCACTCCTCTACGCCATCTTGCGTATTCCGCCCGTGCGGCGGGCCGCCTTACATTGAGCGCGTGGCGGGCGTCAGTCCGCAGTCCGGGAGGCTTTCATGCGGTTCGAGGAAGGTGGCGTCAGCGTGGCGGCGGGTCGTGCCGCCGTGCCGGACGATGATCCCGGCGGCTTGTGGGAAAGCGAGGCCACCACCGGCCATATCGCGGGCGGGGAGGTCGATCTCAGCCACAAGGTAATCCTGTATCTCGACGGAATCACGGTGAGCTTCGACGGCTTCAAGGCGCTGAACAATTTGTCACTGACCATCGATGCGGGGGAATTGCGCTGCATCATCGGCCCCAACGGGGCGGGCAAGACGACGATGATGGATGTCATCACCGGCAAGACGCGCCCCGACGCGGGCACGGCGTTTTTCGGGCAGACGATGGATCTGACCCGCATGACCGAGCCGCAGATCGCCCATGCGGGAATCGGACGCAAGTTCCAGAAGCCCACGGTGTTCGAGCGTCATACCGTGTTCGAGAATCTCGAACTGGCGATGAAGGCCGACAAGCGGGTGCGGCGCGCGTTGTTCGCGCGTTTGCGGGACGAGGAGCGCGACCGCATCGCCGAAACGCTCCAGCGGATACGGCTCGACCGCCATGCGGATCGCGCCGCCGGGGCCTTGTCGCACGGGCAGAAACAGTGGCTGGAGATCGGCATGCTGCTGATGCAGGAGCCGCGCTTGCTGCTGCTCGATGAACCCGTGGCGGGCATGACCGACGAGGAAACGGCACGCACCGCCGAACTGTTCGTTAGTCTGGCCGGGGAGCATTCGCTGGTGGTGGTCGAGCACGATATGCGCTTCGTCGAGGCGCTGGGCGGCAAGGTGACGGTGCTGTGCGACGGCGCGGTGCTGGCCGAAGGCAGCCTGGCTTGCGTGCAGGCCGATCCGCGCGTCATCGAAGTTTATCTGGGCCGCTGAGGGCCATTTCATTCGCGTTCATTGCACAAGGAGGAGATCACGATGCATCTGACGCCAAGGGAAATCGAGAAGCTGATGCTGCACACCGCCGGAGAGCTTGCGAAATCCCGCAAGAGCCGGGGGTTGAAGCTGAATTACGTCGAATCCATCGCCTTTATTTCGTCGGAACTGATGGAACTGGCGCGCGAGGGCAAGACGGTGCGGGATTTGATGGAGGCCGGTACACAATTGCTGAAAAAGGAGGAGGTGATGGAAGGCATCGCCGAGATGATTCCCACCGTCCAGATCGAAGCCACATTCGATGACGGCACGAAACTCGTGACCGTCCATCATCCGATCCGTTGAAACGATTCGCCGAAAAAAAGGAGCGCACGATGATTCCCGGAGAAATCCAGATCAGGAACGAACGCATCACCCTGAACGCGGGGCTGGGGCAGAAGGCCATTACCGCGACGAACAAGGGCGACCGACCCATACAGGTCGGCTCGCATTTTCATTTCTTCGAGGCCAACCGTTTTCTTTCTTTCGACCGCGCCGCCGCGTATGGCTACCGGCTGGATATTCCTTCCGGAACGGCGGTTCGTTTCGAGCCGAACGAGACGAAAACGGTCGCGCTGGTCGAAATAGCGGGCAAGAAGCGCGTGTTGGGCCTGAATAATCTGGCCGACGGCGAGATCAACGAAACGACGCTGAAAGCCGCTTTGCAGAAAGCGCGCCTGAAGGGTTTCCTGGACGAAGGAGAAACGAAATGAGCACGAGCATCAGCGGCAAGGAATATGCCTCCATGTATGGGCCGACCACGGGCGACAAGGTGCGCCTGGGCGATACCTGTCTTTTCATCGAAGTGGAAAAGGATTACACGGTCTACGGCGATGAAATGAAATTCGGCGGCGGCAAGACCATCCGCGACGGCATGGGGCAGAACGCCGTCGTCACGAGCGCAACGGGCGCGCTGGATTTGCTGATTACCAATGCGCTGATCCTGGACTACTGGGGCATCGTCAAGGCCGACATCGGCATCAAGGACGGGAAAATCGTCGGCATCGGCAAGGCGGGCAACCCCGACATCATGGATGGCGTGCATCCCGCGCTGGTCGTGGGCGTCGGGACGGAAATACTGGCGGCGGAGGGCAAGATCGTCACCGCGGGCGGCGTCGACACGCATGTCCATTACATCTGCCCGCAGCAGGTGGAAACGTCGCTCTATTCCGGCATCACCACCATGATCGGCGGCGGGGACGGCCCGGCGGTCGGCACCTTCGCCACCACCTGCACGCCCGGCAAATTCAACCTGCACAAGATGCTCGAAGCCGTCGAGGAATTCCCGATGAATTTCGGCTTCTTCGGCAAGGCCAATTGTTCCAGCAAGCCACCGCTCGTGGAGCAAATACTGGCCGGTGCCATCGGCCTCAAGCTCCACGAGGACTGGGGTTCCACGCCTTCGGCGATCAATACCAGCCTGGAGGTGGCTGACGAATACGATGTACAGATCACCATCCACACCGATACGTTGAACGAGGCGGGTTATTTCGAGTCGACCCGCGCGGCGATCGCGGGCCGGAGCATCCACACCTACCACACCGAGGGCGCGGGCGGCGGTCATGCGCCCGACATCATCCGGGCGGTGAGCCTGCCCAACGTCATGCCTTCTTCCACCAGCCCGACCATGCCCTTCGCCAAGAACACCATCGACGAGCACCTGGACATGATCATGGTCTGCCACCACCTCGACCCCAGGTTGCCGGAAGACGTGGCCTTTGCCCGGTCGAGAATCCGCTATGGCACCCTCGCGGCGGAGGATGTGTTGCATGACATGGGGGCGATCTCGATTCTCAACTCCGACTCACAGGCCATGGGCCGACCGGCGGAAGTCATCACCCGCGCCTGGCAGGCGGCGGACAAGATGAAGAAACAGCGCGGACAGTTGCCGGAAGCCGCCGGGCAGGACAACGACAACTTCCGCGCCCGGCGCTACGTTGCCAAATACACGATCAATCCGGCGATCGCGCACGGCATCTCGGACTATCTCGGTTCCATCGAGGTGGGGAAGATCGCCGATCTCGTCATCTGGAAACCGGCGCTTTTCGGCGTCAAGCCCGACCTGATCCTCAAGGGTGGCTTCATCACGGCGGCCAAGATGGGCGACGCCAACGCCTCCATTCCCACGCCGCAGCCCGTCATCATGCGGAACATGTGGGGGGCCTACGGCAAGGCGCGCGCGCGTACCGCCATCACCTTCGTTTCCAGGGCGGCCCATGAGAGCGGGATCAGGGAAAAGCTCGGGCTGGAACGGCGGGTGCTTCCCGTCGGGAATTGTCGCGCCATCGGCAAGAAGGACATGATCCTCAACGAGAAAACGCCGCGCGTCGACGTCGATCCGGACACCTACGAAGTCAGCATCGACGGCCAGAAAGTCGACTGCGAACCCTCCCGGACCCTGCCCTTGTCGCAGAGGTATTACCTGTTCTGAAAAAGACGTCTTGCCCCTTGCACGCTGGCGATCGGTGGACAAAGCATGCTGAAAGTCGACAATCTCAATCAATACTACGGCGGCAGCCACATCCTGCGCGGCATCGCCTTCGAGGTGCCGCTTGGCAAAGTCACCACCGTGCTCGGGCGCAACGGCGTCGGCAAGACCACGCTCCTCAAGACCCTGATGGGACTCGTCCCGGCGAAAAGCGGCAGCATCCATTTCGACGGCAAGGACATGACCCGCGCGCCCTCCCACGAACGGGTACGCGCGGGCATTGGCTACGTGCCGCAGGGGCGGGAGATTTTTCCGCGTCTCAGCGTCGAAGAAAACCTTCTCATGGGCCTGGCCGTCCGCCCGCGCGGCACGCCCATTCCCGCGCGTGTTTTCGAGATGTTCCCCGTGCTCGGGCAAATGATGGGGCGGCGGGGCGGCGATCTGTCCGGCGGCCAGCAACAACAACTTGCCATTGGCCGCGCGCTCGCCTTCGGCCCCCGGCTGCTGATTCTCGATGAACCCACCGAAGGCATCCAGCCCTCGATCATCAAAGACATCGAACGCGCCATCCGCGCCCTTGCCGCCAGCGGCGACATGGCGATATTGCTGGTCGAGCAGTATTACGACTTCGCGCGCGCCCTCTCCGATCACTACCTTGTCATGGAGCGCGGCGAAATCATCCTGCGCGGCGAGGGAAGGAACATGGATGCGGATGGCGTGCGGGAGGCGCTGGCGGTTTAAACAGGCAAAGCAGTCGCCCGTCCGGCGCGTCGGCAGGGCAACGCGCAATTTTCCCAGGGGAAGATCCCCTGGAAATTGCGTCTTGTTGTCTCCTCGCAGATACCGCTCGATCCATCTTATATCTTGTACAAGACACATCTTGGCCGCGAAGGATACTATGGAACCGGAAGCTTCGCATCAAGCATTGGCGAAATAATGTTTGTCGCGCTTTTTGGCGTTCCCCTCTCCTCCGCCACGGCAAGCGACTGATTTCCCGTCCACCCAGGCGCATTTGCAGCCCCTTTCCGCGTCTTGCGACACATTGGGCGTCATTTGCGCGTCAACTGTGCGATAATGCCGTGTCGTGCTTTTGACGTTCAATGTTTCAGTCTTCAATGGAGTGGGGAAATCATGAATCAGGCAGCAAGCTCGCGTGAATTGGAAGCCATCGTGGCCGTGGTGGCGGGGCATCCCGAAGGTATCGGCATCTCCGGGCTGCATGATGCCTTGGGCGGCATCAATCGGCGCACCTTGCAGCGCAGGTTGGCGCATCTGGTGGAAAGTGGCCGGATCGTCGGCGAGGGCCAGAGCGTGGCCCGCATCTACAAGCCTTCCCTCCCGGTTTCGCCCGAGCCGGAGTCCGTGCGCCACATGGCGGAGCCGGGTGCCGGTTATGCGGCTTATGTGCCGGTTTCCAGCGCAGGGGCCGAAATCCGCGCGCGGATACGGCAACCGCTGGCGCAACGCTGCCCGACCGGCTACGACCGGGAATTCCTGGAACGCTACGAACCCGGCATCAGCCAATATCTTCCCGACTCGATCCGCATGCAACTGCACGAAATCGGCCACACATCCTCGGCGGGCCAGGCCGCCGGCACTTACGCGCGGAGCATCATCGGGCGCTTCCTGCCGGATTTGTCCTGGGCCTCTTCCCGGCTGGAAGGCAACACCTACACCCGGCACGAGGCCAAGGAACTGCTCGAATCCGGCAAGCTCGCCATGGACAAGGATGCCCTGGAAGCCCAGATGATCCTCAACCACAAGGCCGCCGTCGAGATGCTGCTCGACAACGCGGACGAAACCGGCTTCGACATCTTCACTTTCCGGAACCTCCATGCGGTGCTGTCGCAAAACCTGCTGTGCGACGACGGCGTTTCCGGCCACCTGCGGCGACAACCGCTGAAAATCCTCGGCACGACCTTCCATCCTTCGGCGATGCCGCAATTCATCGAGGAAACTTTCAAACTCCTTCTCGAAAAAGCGGTCGCCATTTCCGACCCCTTCGAGCAAGCGTTTTTCCTCATGGTGCAGATTCCCTACCTGCAACCGTTCGTGAACGTCAACAAGCGGGTTTCCCGTCTCGGGGCCAACATTTCGCTGATGAAACACAACCTGTGCCCGATCTCCTTCCTGGACGTGCCCGGACTTGCCTATACGGAAGGCACGCTGGGCGTCTACGAATTCAGGCAGGTCGAATTGCTGCGCGACGTTTTCGTGTGGGCCTACGAGCGTTCGTGCCAGAACTACCTGCCCGCCGCCACGACGCCGCCCGCGCCCGACCCCTTGAAAATCCGCTATCAGCAGGAACTCGTCAGCGCGGTGCAAACGCTGGTCAGGGCAAAAATGCCCGCCACGGACGCCAACATCCGCCGCGCGGCCAGCGCCATCCCCGACCAGGATCGGGAGGCGTTCATCCGCCTTTTGGCAGAGGCCATGAAGTATCTCGACGAAGGGCGGCTGGCGCGTTATCGCCTCAATCGTTCGGAATACGCCGAATGGGCCGCCGCAGCAAGAAGCCATGAAGGGCCGCGTCATTAGAGCGTTTTTGTCTCAAATGCTGACTCTTCCGACGGGGAATATTTTTCGTCATTGCGAGGGCCTTCAGGCCCGCGGCAATCCAGACGGCCTCACGGCGAGCGAAGGCGTTTCGGAAGGCCGCACCGCCGCATGGATTGCCACGTCGCTGCGCGCCTCGCAATGACGAGTGCCATCATCCGAACCGAAAACGCTCTGGAGATACGTTTCCCCGGCGTCGGACGGGGAAAAACGGATGCCGAACCGACCGTGGCGTAAAACAGGAGCGTCCGCCGCGCTTCGGAAATGGAAGTTTTCGTTTCTGAAGCGCGGCTTCCGGCTTTCGTGAGGGCAGGCTTGCACTCCCGAAGCATGAGGCAGCACTTGCACAAGCGCGCGTTTTCACTTCTGGAGTGCAATCCCCGACTTCCGGAGCAGGCGTTTCGGCTTGCGAAGTGCAGGCACCGGCTTTTGAAGCACGGGGTAGCGGGCACCTGAAGCACGAGGCAGGGCTTCCGAAGCGGGCGCTTCGGCTTCCGAAGTCCAATATCCCGCTTCCGGAAGGGGAACGTCGTGTTTTCAAGTGCGCGGAATCCGGCTTCGGAAGCGCGCGTTTCGGCTTCTGCAAGTGCGAGCTTGCGCTTCGGAAGGGCAATATCCGGCTCCGGAAGCGCAAGCGTCCGCTCCGGCAAGTGCTCGGCGCTGCTCTGCAAGGGCAATGCCCTGCTTCAGAAGAGGGAAATACTGATTGAGCTATCGTCGTTGCGAGCAAAGCGCGGCAATCCATGCGGCTTACTGGATTGCCACGACCCTACTGGCCCCGCAATGACGGCAGTTCTCTTTGGGCTTCAATTTGCTGATCTGTTCCAGGCGGTCGGGGACGGCGCGTTCCCGCCGCTGGCAAGCCTCAGCGACAGATCGAGCGCCTTCACGTCCTTGGTCAGGCTGCCGATGGAAATACGGTCGACGCCCGTTTCCGCGGCCGCGCGCACGTTTTCCAGCGTAATCCCGCCCGATGCTTCGAGCGTGGCACGGCCATCGGCGATGCGCACGGCTTCGCGCATCTCGTCGAGACCCATGTTGTCGAGCAGGATCATGCCTGCCCCGGCTTCGAGCGCCGCCCGCAACTCGCCAAGGGTTTCGACCTCGATTTCGACGAAAGCATCATGCTTGCGCAATGCCTGCGCCGCCTTGAGCGCCTTGTCGACGCCGCCCGCGGCGATGATATGGTTTTCCTTGATGAGAATGCCATCATAAAGACCGTGGCGGTGATTGAGTCCGCCCCCGACGGCGACCGCGTACTTCTGTGCCAGCCGCAAGCCCGGCAGCGTCTTGCGGGTATCGACGATTCTTGCGCGGGTGCCTGCAATGGCATCCACGTAACGGCGCGTGGCGGTGGCGGTGGCCGACAACAGTTGCAGAAAGTTGAGGGCGGTGCGCTCGGCGGTCAGCAGCGCGCGGGCCGGGGCGGAGACCTCGCACAAGGTCTGCCCCGGCGAAACGACATCGCCATCCCGCACGCGCCAGTTCACAACCGCTTCCGGCGACAGCGCGGCAAAGGCCGCATCGAACCAGTCGGTGCCGCAGACGACGGCGGCCTCGCGGGTGACGATCACGGCCTGGGCATGGGACTGGGCGGGAATGAGCAAGGCCGTGATGTCGCCGCCGCCGACATCTTCGGCGAGCGCCGCAGTCACATTGCGCCAGATTTCGATGCGGAGTCGGTCATTGAGCATGATGGCAGGGAGCTGCAAGACATGGGAAACGCGCCGGATTCTAACACCTGCCGTGCCGCCGCCATTGCGCCATCATCGGCCACGGCAAGGCATCGTTCATCAGTGGCCAGACCGAAAAATCCGCATGTTCCAGAAGAAGAACGGGTTAGACACGCCAAGATGTATGTCGATGCGATAGATAGAAACCTTAGGCGCGGGCCCCCTTCGAGGCTATGGTTGGCTCTGGATAACTCCCCGATGCATCAAAAAAATCTATGACGTGCCCGCCTTTTTACTTCGGCGGCAAGACGCCGAATAACCTGACGTGCATCACCATGCCCTGAGAACGGCAAGCCCAAGGAAACGCCGATCAAGTTAGAGCGTTTTTGGTTCAGATGCCGACACAATCCGAAGCCGGAATGTTTTTTGTCATTTCTCGCAAGCGAAGTATCGTGGCCTGCCTTGCCGTCACGCACAGACAGGCAAGCCCTCGTCAAAAGCGAGGGCCGAAGGCCCGTGGCAATCCACACAGCGGCGATTACCCGCACTAACGGCCGGCGTTGCAGGAATCACGGGCACATGGATTGCCACGTCGCTGCGCGCCTCGCAATGACGAGTGTCATCATCCGAGCCGAAAACGCCCTAATTGCGTCGCGCGCGTGGATGACGAAGTTTTATTTGCGCCACGGATATGCAAATCCCGCCATTGGACATAAGCAATTTCCCATGCCAGAGATAAACATTTCTTTTATTCGTATTTCGTTTTTATGTCTTTTGATTCCATCATTCACGGATTGTTTTTCCCCGATGATCCGACACCATGACACACGCAGCACTTGCCGCGGTTCGCCGCGCGACGGACGTTTCTCCCTTGCGTTATCTCGATATTGACACGCGCGATCCCGCCGAGTATCTGGCGGCGCTCGACGCTTTGCGCTGGAAGAAGCTGCAAGGGCAAATCCGTTACGTCTGGGGCAACGAGGATTATTACCGCCGCCGTTTCATCGAGGCGGGGGTGCGTTCGCCCGGGGATATTCGTTCGCTCGCCGATTTCCGGCGTCTGCCCGCGTTTCTCGACAAGGCGCGTCACCGCGAATCGCAGGAGGCGTCGCTCGCGCGTTACGGTCATCCGCTCGGCCTGCACTTGACCGCGCGGCCCGAGGCGGCCATCCACCTCGCCGCAACTTCCGGCACGACCGGGACGCCGACGTTCTATGTGTTCAGCCGCAAGGATCTGGAGATTACCTGCAAGGTGTTGGGACGCATGTTCCGCGTCGCGGGCATCCAGCCCGGCGAGACGACGTTTCATGCTTACGGACTTTCGCTCTGGCTCGCGGGGATTACGTATGTGCAGGCGCTGGAGGCTTACGGGGCAAGGCCGGTGGCGGTGGGCGCGGAAGGCGGGGTGCCGAAAATCCTGCGCTATATCGAGCTGACCCGCCCGAGGGTGCTGTTCGCCACGCCTTCGATGGCTAATCAGTTGATCGAGCGCGCGCCGGGGGAGATCGGCAGGCCCGTGGGGGCGCTCGGCATCGAAACCCTGATGGTTTGCGGGGAACCCGGCGGCAGCCAGCCCGCTTTCCGGGCGCGGGTGCGGGAGCATTTCGGCGCGCAAACCTTCGATATGACCGGCGGCGCGTGGCACAACGGTACGATCACCTGCGATTCGCCGGACGCCCACGGGATGCATTACATGGCGGAGGATTATTGTTTCCGCTACGACCTCGTCGATCCGGAAACCCGGCAACCGCTGGAGATACGGGACGGGGCGGTCGGCGAGGCCATTCACACGGGGCTGGAGTACGAGGCCGCGCCCGCGTTTCGCAATGCGACCGGCGATATTCTGCGATTGCATGTCGGGGAGTGTCCGGGCTGCGGGCATTTCGGCGTGCGGATGGAGATCATCGGACGCGCGGACGATATGTTGATGGTGAAAGGGGTCAAGGTGTATCCCGCCGCGATCCAGAAGGTCGTGCATGAGTTCTTGCCGAAGCTCTCCGGCGAGTTGCGCGTCCGGCTCGACGCACCGCCACCGAAGGTCGCGCCGCCGTTGAAGCTTGCCGTCGAGGCCGGGGAGGGGGTGCCGGAGACGGAGTGGATGGCGCTCGGCGAGGCGCTGGCGCGGCGCATCCGCGAGTTGTTGTCGTTCCGTCCCGCCGTCACGGTGCTGCCTTTCGAGAGCCTGCCGAGAAGCGGGGCAAAGACGAAGCTGATCGAGGTCGTGCGGCCCTGAGCGCCCTCCGGAAATGATGTCCGCTCCCATTCCTTATATGGCGCGCACCCGCGCCTACTATCTCGCCCTGGGTTACGCCAACCCTTACGTCTGGGCGCATCACGATGGCGCGCCTTTCGCACCGCTGGCGAAGCCGCTCGCGCGCAGCCGCGTCGCGCTCGTCACGACCGCCGCGCCTTTCCAGCCGGGCAAGGGCGAGCAGGGGCCGGGCGCACCCTACAACGCGCGCGCAAAGTTCTACAAGGTCTATTCCGGCGACACGCGGCGCGATCACGATGTCCGCATCGCGCATCTCGCCATCGACCGCCAGCACACGAGCATGGCGGACGGCGGCGCGTGGTTTCCGTTGCCGCGCATGCGGCGTTTGGCGGAAGAAGGGCGTTTCCTGCTCGCGCCGCGCTTTCACGGTTTTCCCACCAATCGCAGCCAGCGCCAGACGGTGGAAGCCGATGCGCCGGAACTGCTGGCCCGCTGCCGGGCGGATGGGGCGGACGCGGCGATCCTCGTCGCCAATTGCCCCGTCTGCCATCAAAGCCTTGCGCTCGCGGCGCGGCATCTCGAAGCGCATGGCATCAGTACCGTACTCATGGGCTGCGCCCGCGATGTGGTCGAGCATTGCGGCGTGCCGCGTTTCCTGTTTTCCGATTTCCCGCTCGGCAATGCCGCCGGGCGGCCCGGGGATTCCGCCTCGCAGGCGGCGACGCTGGAACTGGCCCTGAAACTTCTCGCGGAAGCGACCGCGCCGCTCACCACCTGGCAATCACCGCAGAGCTGGGCGGCCTGCGATGACTGGAAACGCGATTACGCCAATCCGGAACGCCTCTCCCCTTTGGCCCTCGCGCGCCTGCGCGAAGAAGCGGAAGCCGCCCGCATCGAGGCCCGCGCCTTGCGCCAGGCCACGCTCGCGCCCGCCGCTACCGAATCCGCGCCCTGTTTTTGCGCACTTCACTGACCAGAAAGGAAAAACATGTCCGAAGTTCTCTACGAATCCCGCGACGGCATCGCCGAAATCACTATCGACCGTCCGGAGAAATACAACACCCTCACGCATGAAGTCATCGACGGGCTGCACGATGCCTGGCTGCGGTTCAATAATGCCAGCGACGACAAGGTGGCGATCCTCACCGGCGCGGGCGACAAGGCTTTCACTGCCGGGGCCAATCTCCGGGATATTCCGCACGATTTGTTCCGGGCGATTCCCGGCGTCGGCGTGCAGGTGCATAAGCCCGTCATCGCCGCGGTGTCGGGGCTGGTGATCGGCGGCGGCATCGTTTTCCTGCAAATGGCCGATCTCGCCGTCGCCGCGGAGAACACGAAATTCTCCTATCCGGAAGCGAAGGTCGGCTTCGCGGGCGGTCTCGTCGCCTCGCTTGCCGCACGCATACCCCATAAAGTCGCCATGGAACTGCTGCTTACCGGCGAGCCGATCGACGCCCGGCGTGCTTATGAAATCGGGCTGGTCAACAAGGTCGTCCCCACCGGGCAACAACGCGAAGCGGCGCGGGAACTGGCGAGGAAGATCGCTGCCAACGCGCCGCGCGTGCTCGCGCTTTTGAAGGATTTCGTCGCGCAGGTCATCCCCAAGGGGCCGACCGAAGCCGCCGGGATTGGCCGCGCCCGTATCCTGGACGACATCAATGTTTCGGAGGATTTCGCGGAAGGCATCGCCGCCTTCCACGAAAAACGCGCGCCGACGTTTACGGGGCGCTGACCGCGAAAGCCGCCCTGACGCGCGCCAGATCCTCCTCGGTATCGACTCCGGCGGGTGGGGCCGCGTCGAGGAGAAGCACCCGGATCGGAAAACCGTGCCAGAGCGCGCGCAGTTGTTCGAGTGCCTCCCATCAAAGACGCTATAAACTGACGCGCTTTCCAAGCGAAACAGCCAAAGTGTCGATATATGCCACATATTACCGAACCGCACACGCGGAACTGATTTCCCTTGCAGGCCATACATTTTCCTATCCGCCGCATAGCCACGTTTCCGTTTACACGGTCGGTGTCCTGATCCATGGCGCGATGGAATTGCAGCAAGGCCATGAGAATCGTCTCATGCGCACCGGGGAGTGGTTTATCGTGCCGCCCCATTTGGTGCACTCGCTCGCGCCGCGTGGTTCCGTGGATATGCTGGCGCTCTGCATCCATCGGGACATCGTATCCGGTGCGGCGGACATTTCCTTGATGGATGTGGCGGACGAGATTCTTTTGCCTTTGCTTGGCGACGGCATCATGGACAGGAAAACGCGCGCGCTTGTCATGGACGGCGTCAACAGCCTTCTTTCCCGCAAGGATGAACCGCCCTTGTGCTGTCCGTATGTCGCGGACACGCGACGCTTGCTGGAAGAGCGTCCCGGCGAGATTTTTTCCACGGATCAATTGGCGAAAAACGCGCTTGTCTGCAAGGATCAATTGATTCGGCGTTTCAGGAAAGAAATTGGACTGACGCCGCACAAATTCTTGCTCCAAAACCGGGTACGGATGGCGCAACGGCTGATCGAGCAGGGAATGCCCATCACGGAAGTGGCGCAGGCTGCGGGCTTCTATGACCAGAGTCATTTCGACAAACGCTTTTGCCATTTCATGGGAATTTCTCCCCGGACATATCGAAAAGCGGTGCGCGTCGTGCCCGTCAGCACAGGGCCGGAATGAATTTGGCAAACAACAGGAGTCCTTCTTCCCCAGCATGAACGCTATGTGCGATGCCACACGGGAAGATCGAGATCGTGCCGGGAGCGTAAGCCAGCCGGACACCATCATTGATACAGGAGCCTGTCCCCCTGATGATTTCATGGGTTTCCCATTGGGACGGATGCGTGTGCATGCCGATCTCCTTGCCCGGCGCAATTCGCACAAAATGGTAACTGAACTGCCCGTCGGTGTCCTTGCCTGTCACGAGATGCTTTAATTCCACCCCATCGAAAGTCGCGTGTTTCGACCATGCTACATCGGCAAAATCGGTTCTTCTGTCCGGCAGGCAGAGAGACCCGCTATCAAATGCTTCGGATGTCCTGTTCATGACGGCTCCTTGTGATTGATGTCGAGTTGGCATGCTAAAAGGGCCGTCACGGCATTCATTGTAAAAAATCGACTTTGTTGCAGACGCTCGAAGTGACGCAGGATGGCGGACTCCAACCATCTTCATACCGCCATGGGTATCCGGCAAACAGTAGGACTTGATCGTGACAATGAATGACGTCACCAATGAGCACCACGACATGCGCTTTGTCGAAGAGGAAGGCATCGCCGCCTTCCACGAAAAACGCGCACCGACGTTTACGGGGCGCTGACCGCGAAAGCCGCCCTGACGCGCGCCAGATCCTCCTCGGTATCGACTCCGGCGGGCGGGGCCGCGTCGAGGAGAAGCACCCGGATCGGAAAACCGTGCCAGAGCGCGCGCAGTTGTTCGAGCGCCTCCAATTGTTCGGGCGGCGCGGGCGCGAGCGTGGCGAAGCGGTGCAGGAAGCCCGCGCGGTAGGCGTAGAGGCCGACGTGGCGCAAGACCGGCAGCCCCGGCGGCAGAGCGCGCGTGCCGTCCGCCCAGGCGTCGCGCGCCCACGGAATGGGGGCGCGGGAGAAATAGAGTGCCCGCCCGCGTCCGTCGCGGACGACTTTGACGACGTTGGGGTTGAAGGCATCGAGGGGGTCGGCGACGGGATGGGCGGCGGTGGCAATGGCCGCGGCGGGGTCGACGGCCAGTTCGCGGGCGACGGCGGCGATCGAGGCGGGGTCGATCAGGGGTTCGTCGCCCTGCACGTTGACGATGATGTCGTCGTCGCGCCAGCCCCGGAGGGCGGCGGCTTCGGCAAGGCGATCCGTGCCGGTCGGATGATCGGCGCGCGTCATCAGCGCATGGCCGCCCGCCGCCGTCACGGCATCGAAAACGTCCGGATGATCGGTCGCCACCCAGACTTCCTCCGCGCCCGATGCCTGGGCGCGCTCCAGCACCCTGACGATCATCGGGCGACCGCCGATGTCGACGAGCGGCTTGCCGGGGAGGCGGGTAGAGGCGTGGCGCGCCGGGATGACGACGCGGAATGCGGTCATGGGCGGCTCTTCAGCGCAGGGCGTCGACTTCTTCGTGCGTGAGCGCGCGCGCCTCATCGCAGAGCATGACCGGGATGCCGTCGCGCACGGGGTAGGCCAGCCGGTCTGCCTTGCAGACCAGTTCCTGGCTATCTTTCAGGTAGCTCAGCGGACTTTTGCACAGCGGGCAGACGAGGGTTTCGAGCAGTCTGGCGTCCATCGTCCAGTTTCTCCAGGATAAGGCCGAGGGCTTCGGCGGCGATGATGGCCCGCACCGGCAGTTCCCAGGCGTCGGGCGGCTTGAGGGCGGCGCATTTTACCGCATCCTTGCTCGTCATCAGCTTGGGTTCGCCGGGCGCGAAGGCGAGATCGGCGGCGCAATAGCGATGGTGATCGGGGAAAGGGTGAGGGACGGCCTTGATCCCCATGGCCGCGAGGCGGTCGAAAAAACGTTGCGGCTGGCCGATGCCCGCCAGCGCGTGGACGCGCTGTCCGGCAAAAGCGGCGGCGTCGCACCATTGATCGGGGTTCGAGAGGGAACGGAAGCGGTCGCCATCGAGACGCATCGGCACGATGGGGACGGCTCCGGCCGCTGCGCGCAACCGGGGCGAAAGCTCGCCATGGGCGATGACGAGATCGACTTCGGCAAGGCGCGCGAGCGGTTCGCGCAGGGGGCCGGCGGGCAGCGGCCAGCGGTTGCCGAGCGCCGCTTCGTCGAGCACGGCGATTTCGACCGTGCGCGCCAGCCGGTAATGCTGCATGCCGTCGTCGCTGATGATGACATCGCATTCCGGATGCGCGGCCAGCAGGGTTCGCGCCGCCGCCGGGCGATCCCTGCCCGTGGCCACCGGGCAGCCGGTCAGGCGCGCGAGCAGCACGGGTTCATCGCCGCAAAAGCCGGGATCGGCGTCGACGCCGACAAGGCACGCCTGACCGCTGGCCGCCGCGTCGCCGCCGTAGCCGCGCGAAACGATGCCCGGATGTCGTCCCGCCTTGCGCAGTTCTTCGGCAAGCCAGGCCGCCACGGGCGTTTTGCCGCTGCCGCCGACGGAAATATTGCCGATGACGATCACCGGCACCGGCAAGCGCTCGCGGCGCAGGAGACCGCCGAGATAAAGCCGACGGCGAAGCGCGGCGACAGCCCGGAAAAGCACGCCCGCGGGCAGCAACGCCGCCGCAAACCCGCCGCGCCGTTGCCAGAACAACGGCGCGGCGCGCGGGGACGGCGCGCTTTTCATCGTCGCAACTTCAGCGCCGGGATTCCCGCTGCGTGGCGAAAGTGACGTGCGAAAGCCCCGCGTGCTGCGACGCCTGCATCACGTTGATGACGTTCTGGTGCGTCGCCTGCGCATCGGCATTGATGACCACCACCGGCTCCGCGCCCTTCGCCGGGCGGACGTTGGCGAGCGCGGAAGCGATGGCATCGACGCTTTTATCGGCCACGGCGCGCCCATTGACGATGATGTCCCCCGCAGACGTCACCGCCACGATGATTTCCTCGCTCACGCTGGACGCGCCGCTCGCGTCGGCGGTGGGCAGCGCAATCGCCAGCCCGGCGGTCTTGTTGAAGGTCGTGGTCAGCATCAGGAAGATGATGATGACCAGCATCACGTCGATCAACGGAACAAGGTTGATCTCAGGCTCGTTCTTCTCGCTGGAATGACGGAAATTCATGATCTTTCAGCGCCTGCGCTCGCCGTGCGCCACCTCGACGAGCGTGGTCGCCTGCTGTTCCATTTCCACCACATAATCATCGACCAGGCGGCGGAAGGAGCGCCAGAAAATCGTCGCCGGTACCGCGATGATGATGCCGAAAGCCGTCGCGTGCAGCGCCATGGCGATACCGTGGGCCACCTGTTCCGGCGTTCCCGTCACACCTTGCCCCGCGAACATCTCGATCATGCCCACCACTGTGCCGAACAGCCCCATCAGCGGGCTGATGGCCGCAATCGTGCCGAGCGTGGTGAGAAAGCGTTCGAGATCGTGCGCCACCGCGCGGCCGGCCTCTTCAATGGACTCCTTCATGATCTCGCGCGAGCTTTTGATATTGCGCAGCCCCGCCGCCAGCACCCGCCCGAGCGGCGAATGGGCTGCCACGCGCGAAACCATCTCGGGCGGCGCGCCATGGCGGCCAAGGTCGGCAATGATCCGGTCGAGCAGACCAGAAGGCACCACGCGAGAGCGGCGCAGACTGATCGACCGCTCGATAATCAACGCCACGGCAATCACCGAAGCTAACAACAGCGGCCACATCGGCCAGCCGCCGGCCAGGAACATTTGGAACACGCCTTCTCCCCTGAAGAATGAAGAAAATGGAAATATCGGAATTTAGACCTGCCGCGCGGCGTGAGCAAGGGCGACATACGCATCACATCGCGCATCCCGTCCACAAAACCTGTGGATAAGTTTGTGGAACGTCGCGGTATAGGTGTCATACCCGCACCAGCCGCGCCGCCTCCCGCTTTCCGCCGCAAAATTATGCAACAATCTAACTTGCTGATTTAACGAGAAGATCGCAAAGTTCAGCGCGATCAAAGCGTTAGCGGCACCCTGTAAAACCCGGTCATCGACAGCATGCCCGGCCTGTGGATTTTCCAGCAAATGGCGGACATAGACAACGAATTTCAGACAGAAGTTTTTGCCGCTACGCCACGCATCATCGGCGTGGGCACGCTCAATCGTCTCGCGCGCGAAGTGCTCGAAGCCGCCATTCCCCTCTTGTGGGTCGGCGGCGAAATCTCCAACCTCGTCCGCGCCGCCTCCGGCCACCTCTACTTCACCCTCAAGGACGCACAGGCGCAGGTACGCTGCACCATGTGGCGCGGTCGCGCCCAATTGTTGCCTTTTCGCCCCGAAAACGGCCTGTGCGTCGAAGCGCGGGCGCTGGTCACCCTCTACGAAGCACGCGGCGACTACCAGCTCAACATCGAAACCCTGCGCCCGGCGGGCGCGGGCGACCTGCGCGAAGCCTTTCTCCGGCTCAAGGACAAGCTCGCGGCGGAAGGGCTGTTCGACCCCGCCCGGCGTCGCCCCCTACCGGATTTTCCGCGTGCGATCGGCATCATCACCTCGCCCGCGGCGGCGGCCCTGCACGACGTGCTTGCCACCTTGCGGCGGCGCGCGCCGGGTGTGCCGCTCGTGCTGTATCCCGCCGCCGTCCAGGGGGGCGACGCCCCGCGCCAGTTGCGCGAGGCGCTGGAAACCACCGGGCGGCGCGCGGAAACCGACGACATCGGCCTTGTCCTGCTCGTGCGCGGCGGCGGCAGCCTCGAAGACTTGTGGGCCTTCAACGACGAGAGCCTGGCGCGGGCCATCGCCGCTTGTCCCGTGCCGGTCGTGAGCGGCATCGGCCACGAAACCGACTTCACCATCGCCGACTTCGCCGCCGACCTGCGCGCGCCCACCCCCACCGCCGCCGCCGAACTGGCCAGTGCCGGATATTTCGGCGCGCGCGACACACTTTCCGCCGCCGCCCGGCGCATGCGGCAGACCATCGACCGGCAACTCGCGGCCCTCGCGCAACGCATCGACCGCTGCGCCCTGCGCCTCGTCCATCCCCGCGAACGCCTGCGGCGCGCCCGCGACGACCTCGCCCGCCACGAACAAGGGCTTCGGCAGGCAATGACAATCCAGCTTGGAGAATCCGCCCGTCGCCTGGTGCGGCTCGAACTGCGCCTGCATGCGCGGCGTCCCGCGCCTGAAGCGTTGCGCGTGCGGCTCGATAGCCTTGGCGCACGTCTGGAACGAGCCACCCGCGGCTTGTGCGCGACGCGGCGACAACGGCTCGACGCCCTTGCCACCAGCCTCCGACACCTCGGCCCGCACGCCGTGCTCGCGCGCGGTTACAGCATCGTGCGCGACGCGGCGGGCAACATCCTGCGCTCGGCGACGGACATCCAGCCCGGCGACACGCTTGAAATCGAACTGACCGACGGACGGATAGACGCCACGGTGAAAGCCGCGCGCGCGGACGGACGCGATTCGCGGTAAAAGCCACGATCCGGGCATGGATTGCCGCGGGCCTTCGGCCCTCGCAATGACGGAGTGGGAGATTCAATGACCGAGTGGGAGATTCGTCATTGCGAGGCGCAAAGCGTCGTGACAATCCATACGGCCCATGGATTGCCGCGCTTCGCTCGCAATGACAAGGGTTTGGGGTATTGCAATACCCTCCATACTCGTCATTGCGAGGCGCGTAGCGCTGCGGTAATCCATGCAGCCCTGGAATCTCCCGAGACACCGCCTGTCACGACAGACAGGCAGGCGGGCCTCGGCTTTCGCAACGACGGGTTACAGGGGGTTACCGACTTATTTCGCCGTAATCAGTTCGTGGATTTTGTCGGCGCGTTCCTTCGCGCCGGGATGGCTGCCGAACAACTTGGAACCGCTCGCGGAGCCTTCGAGGCTTGCCAGCTTGCGCATGGCACTCTCGGC
>JAISNX010000108.1 GCA_031276015.1 Azoarcus sp. | reverse complement strand
GGACGGCGCGAACAACACGGCCAGCGCCATGAAGCACGAAGAAGCCACACAGCAGCCGGAAGACAGGCATTTCCCCAACGTGCGCGGAATGTCCGGCACCGGCGGCGCGGCGGTATTCGCCAACAGTTGTTTTCCAAGCGTTTGCGCAAGCAGCGCCAAAGTGTCGCGTACCATCATGCTCTCCTGTGAAAAGGTGGAGCCATCGTAGAAGCGGCATGTGAGCGGTGCGGGAAGAGAGAATGGCGCGGGTGTGAAGCGGCGGTGAAGCCATCAGAGCAGATCAATAAATGGAAGCCCAAAGAGAACCGCCGTCATTGCGAGGGCCAGTAGGGCCGTGGCAATCCATACGGCTCATGGATTGCCGCGCTTCGCTCGTAATGTTGCGGCAAAAAGTCCTCATGGGTAGTATGGGAATGCGTCATAACACGATCCGGGGGGGCAAACCATGAACATCCTCAATCACATCGGCAAGGCAACAGCAACATATCAAACTGACTGCCAGTGCTCACGGAACCGTGGCCACCGTCTGCCAGGGAGCGGAAGAATACCCGGCGAAAAGCCGATGCCGTCCCAGTCTCTCGCGCGTCTGTTGGCGCTGATGGCCGCCGTGCTGTTCTGCCTTCCGGCGCGGGTCGATTTCATACAAGAAGTTCATGCTGCCGTAAAGGACGGCGGCGGCACTTTGAACATCGGGAAGCACGGCCCCGACGAGCAAACTATCTTACGGTTCAACGTCGTAGACGACGTGATAAACAATCCCAGCTCCCATCCCGAAGTCAGGCGTTTGCAGAAGCTGGTTACGGAAGCCATTGGCAAAAGGGAATACACGAAAGCCCAAATCTACATTGATGAGCTAAAAGAGATCACCCGCCGGATTGGCCACCGCGAAAAGCTGGAATACATCAAAATCCTGATGCTCTCTGCCGAAAACGCACTGAAACAAGTCCCCACGGCAGGCCCGCGCGCCGACGGACTACGGGCAAACGCCATTGCCACATACGACAACATCGACAAGGAATTCCAGGGTATCGACAGTCCGGATATTCGGGAATGGCTTGCCAAGGCGCTCTTCAACAAAGGCGTGATTTTGGGGCTGCTGAACAAGCCCAAGGATGAAATCGCCGTCTATGAAGAAATCGTCCGCCGCTTCGGCGAGGACGGCACGCCCGGCGTGCGCGAGCCGGTCGCCAGGGCGCTCCACAACAAAGGCGCGACTTTGTGGCGGCTGAACAAGCCCGGGGCGTCAATCGCCGTCTGTGAAGAAATCGTCCGCCGCTTCGGCGAGGATGACACGCCCGGCGTGCGCGAGTGGGTCGCCAGGGCGCTCTTCAACAAAGGTGCAACTTTGGGGCAGCTGAACAAGCCTGGGGAGGCCATCGCCGTCTATGAGGAAATCGTCCGCCGCTTCGGCGAGGACGGCACGCCCGGTGTGCGCGTGTGGATCGCCGTGGCGCTCTCCAACAAAGGCGCGACTTTGGGGCAGCTGAACAAATTCGGGGAGGCCATCGCCGTCTTTGAGGAAGTCGTCAGCCGATTCGGCGAGGACGGCTCGCCCGGCGTGCGCGAGTGGGTCGCCACGGCGTTCTTCAACAAAGGCAGGACTTTGGGGCTGCTGAACAAGCCCGAGGATGAAATCGCCGTCTATGAAGAAATCGTCCGCCGCTTCGGCGAGGACGGCGCACCCGGCGTGCGCGTGCAGGTCGCCAACGCGATCTTCAACAAAGGCGTGACTTTGGGGCAGCTGAACAAGCCCGAGGATGAAATCGCCGTCTATGAAGAAGTTGTCCGCCGCTTCGGCGAGGACGGCGCGCCCGGCGTGCGCGAGCGGGTCGCCATGGCGCTCTTCAACAAAGGCAAGGTTTTGTGGCGGCTGAACAAGCCTGGGGAGGCCATTGCCGTCTATGAAGAAGTTGTCCGCCGCTTCGGCGAGGACGGCGCGCCCGGCGTGCGCGAGCAGCTTGCCGGGGCGCTCTTCAACAAAGGCGTGACTTTGGGGCAGCTGAACAAGCCCGAGGATGAAATCGCCGTCTATGAAGAAGTTGTCCGCCGCTTCGGCAAGGACGGCGCGCTTGGCGTGCGCGAGCAGGTCGCCGGGGCGCTCTTCAACAAAGGCGGGACTTTGATGCAGCTGAACAAGCTCGGGGAGTCAATTGCCGTCTATGAGGAAATCGTCCGCCGCTTCGGCGAGGATGACATGCCCCGCGTGCGCGAGTGGGTCGCCAAGGCGCTCTCCAACAAAGGCGCGGCTTTGGGGCAGCTGAACAAGCCTGGGGAGGCAATTGCCGTCTATGAAGAAGTCGTCCGCCGCTTCGGCGAGGACGGCGCGCACGGCGCGCGCGAGCAGGTTGCCACGGCGCTCTTCAACAAAGGCATAACTTTGGGGCAGATGAACAAGCACGGGGAGGCCATCGCCGTCTTTGAGGAAGTCGTCCGCCGATTCGGCGAGGACGGCGCGCCCGGCGTGCGCGAGCGGGTCGTCATGGCGCTCTTCAACAAAGGCAGGACTTTGGGGCTGCTGAACAAGCCCGAGGATGAAATCGCCGTCTATGAAGAAATCGTCCGCCGCTTCGGCGAGGATGGCGCACCCGGCGTGCGCGAGCAGGTCGCCGGGGCGCTCGTCAACAAAGGCGGGACTTTGGTGCAGCTGAACAAACCTGGGGAGGCCATCGCCGTCTATGAAGAAGTTGTCCGCCGCTTCGGCGAGTTCGGCGAGGACGGCGCGCCCGGCGTGCGCGAGCTAGTCGCCAGGGCGTTCTTCAACAAAGGCTGGGCCTTGGGGCAGCTGAACAAGCCCGGGGAGGCCATCGCCGTCTATGAAGAAATCGTCCGCCGATTCGGCGAGGACGGCGCGCCCGGCGTGCGCGAGTGGGTCGCCAGGGCGCTCTTCAACAAAGGCGGGACTTTGAAGCAGTTGAACAAACTTGGGGAGGCCATCGCCGTCTATGAAGAAATCATCCGCCGCTTCGGCAAGGACGGCTCACCCGGCGTGCGCGAGCAGGTTGCCACGGCGCTCTTCCAAAAAGGCGTGACTTTGTGGCAGCTGAACAAGCCTGGGGAGGCCATTGCCGTCTATGAAGAAATCGACCGCCGCTTCGGCGAGGACGGCGCGCCCGGCATACGCGAGCAGCTTGCCATGGCGCTCTTCAACAAAGGCTGGACCTTGGGGTTGCTGAACAAGCCCAGGGAGGCCATCGCCGTCTTTGAGGAAATCGACCGCCGCTTCGGCGAGGATGGTGCGCCCGGCGTGCGCGAGCAGGTCGCCGGGGCGCTCGTCAACAAAGGCGGGACTTTGGTGCAGCTGAACAAGTTCGGGGAGGCCATCGCCATCTTTGAGGAAGTCGTCCGCCGCTTCGGCAAGGATGGCGCGCCCGGCGTGCGCGAGCCGGTCGCCACGGCGCTCGTCAATAAAGGATGGACCTTGGAGCAGCTGAACAAGTCCGGGGAGGCCATCGCCGTTTATGAAGAAGTCGTCCGCCGCTTCGGCGAGGACGGCTCGCCCGGCGTGCGCGAGCAGGTTGCCAAGGCGCTCTTCAACAAAGGCGGGACTTTGGGGCGACTGAACAAGCCCGGGGAGGCCATCGCCGTTTATGAGGAAATCGCCCGCCGCTTCGGCAAGGACGGTGCCCCCGGCGTGCGCGAGTGGGTCGCAAGGACGCTCCTCCTCAAAGGCATGGTCTTGGGGCAACAGGACAAGCACGGGGAGGCCATCGCCGTTTATGAAGAAATCGTTCGCCGCTTCGGCGAGGACGGTGCACCCGGCGTGCGCAAGTGGGTCGCCGGGGCGCTCTTCAACAAAGGCGGGACTTTGAAGCAGTTGAACAAACTTGGGGAGGCCATCGCCGTCTATGAAGAAATCGACCGCCGCTTCGGCAAGGACGGCTCACCCGGCGTGCGCGAGCAGGTTGCCACGGCGCTCTTCCAAAAAGGCGGGACTTTGAAGCAGTTGAACAAACTTGGGGAGGCCATCGCCGTCTATGAAGAAATCGACCGCCGCTTCGGCAAGGACGGTGCCCCCGGCGTGCGCGAGTGGGTCGCAAGGACGCTCCTCCTCAAAGGCGTGATTTTGGGGCTGCTGAACAAGCCCGAGGATGAAATCGCCGTCTATGAAGAAATCGTCCGCCGCTTCGGCGAAGACGGCACGCCCGGCGTGCGTGAGCAGATCGCCAAGGCGCTCGTCAACAAAGGCGTGACTTTGGGGCAGCTGAACAAACCCGGGGAGGCCATCGCCGTTTATGAAGAAATCGTCCGCCGATTCGGCGAGGACGGCGCGCCCGGCGTGCGCGAGTGGGTCGCCAGGGCGCTCCACAACAAAGGCGGGACTTTGATGGAACTGAACAAGCTTGGGGAGGCAATCACTGTCTGTGAAGAAATCGTCCGCCGCTTCGGCGAGGACGGCTCGCCCGGCGTGCGCGAGTGGGCCGCCAGGGCGCTCCTCCTCAAAGGCACGACTTTGGTGCTGCTGAACAAGCCCGGGGAGGCCATCGCCGTCTTTGAGGAAATCGTCCGCCGTTTCGGCAAGGACAGCACCCCCGGCGTGCGCGAGTTGGTCTCCATGGCACGCCGTTTCATAGAAAACCCGTCTATCCCCCGGCCATGACCACGCCGCGCGGCGGGAGCGCGACTGCGTGCCGCGATCCCGCCGCCATCAAGAAACAATCGCCGCGCGCGGTTTCGTCTTCAGCCCGGTGCCGGGCGCGAACGGGAACTTCTCGGGACGAGTTTGCAGACTTCTCAAGACGAGTTCGCAAGCCGTTTCAAAAACACGAACGCCGTCGTTCCGCTCCCGCGTCTTTCGACATGCCCGATGCTCGTCAGCCCGGTGCGCCCCGTTCAATCCTTTGACGGCGAGAGCGCACGGTGGCGGCTATAGGAACACTCGGTTCGCGCCTTGTGGCGGGCTGATGTCGGCCCGTTATCTCGAAGGCGTGGCGAACGGTGAGCGTGGCGGAACTACCGTTCGAGTTTTTGCTGAACGCGCTACGCCTGCCTGATGGCATGTCCTGGGGGCCTTTCCGAGAGCGGACGGGCTTGTCTCCGGAGCTTGTGGCAGACGGTCTGGCCGAAACACGCGCGCGACCTGCTGGATGCGTCTCCGGATCGCCTGCGGGCAACGGCGCGAGGCCAGCGGTTTCTCAACGATCTGTTGCAGATTTTTCTGCCGGAGTGAGCGGCGTCCCAAAGGGCAGGAAAACCTGCGTATAACGCCGAAAGCCCCGGCAAAACCTATTGTCATCTGTTGTTGGAACAAGGCAATCGCCGCATGGATTGCCATGGGGGTTTGTTTCTCGCAACGATGCTTATAATGACGGCCACAATAATCCGGACTTCCTTTTGTTTCAACGGCAAGGAAATTCTCATGCACCCTATTCCCACTTCCTTTAATGACCCTGGACGCATGCTGCATTGGTTCTTGCTGGCGACGCTGCCTTTCCTCAATGCCTGCGCCTCTTTCCATGTAAATGACAACGTCCCGGAAATTCCCGTCGCTCAGTACAAAAAGCCGACGGAAGCTGTAGCGCATACCCAGGCAACACAGCCCCTGCAAGTCGGCGTGCGCGAGCGGGTCGCCGAGGCGCTCTTCCACAAAGGCGTGACCTTGAGGCAATTGAACAAGCCCGGGGAGGAAATCGCCGTCTATGAAGAAATCGACCGCCGATTCGGCGAGGACGGCGCGCCCAGCGTGCGCGAGATCGTCGCCAATGCGCTCGTCAACAAAGGCGCAAGCTTGGGGCAACAGGGCAAGACCGGGGAGGCCATCGCCACTTTTGAGGAAATCGACCGCCGCTTCGGCGAGGACGACTCACCCGGCGTGCGCGAGATGGTCGCCAAGGCACTCTTCAACAAAGGCGTGACCTTGGCACTCTTCAACAAAAGCATGAGCTTGGCACTCCTCCTCAACAAAGGCGTGACCTTGGGGCCACAGGGCAAGACCGGGGAGGAAATCGCCGTTTATGAAGAAATCGACCGCCGCTTCGGCAAGGATGACACGCCCGGCGTGCGCGAGATGGTCGCCAGGGCGCTCGTCAACAAAGGCACAAGCTTGGGGGAACAGGGCAAGCCCGGGGAGGCCATCGCCGTCTATGGAGAAGTCGACCGCCGATTCGGCAAGGACGACGCGCCCGGCATGCGCGAGCAGGTCGCCATGGCGCTCTTCAGCAAAGGCGTGACCTTCTGGCAACAGGGCAAGACCGGGGAGACCATCGCCGTCTTCGAGGAAATCGTCCGCCGATTCGGTGAGAATGACACACCCAACGTGCGCAAGATAGTCTCCATGGCACGCGATCCCATAGAAAACCCGTCCATCCTCCAGCCATAACCACGCCACGCGGCGGGAGCGCGCCTGCGCGCCGTGATCCCGCCACCGCCATCAAAAACAATCGTCGCGCGGGTTCCGCCTTCAGCCCGGTGCCGGGCGCGAACGGGAACTTCTCGGGACGAGTTTGCAGACTTCTCAAGACGAGTTCGTCAACTTCTCAAGACGAATTTGCAAACTTCTCAAGACGAGTTCGCAAGCCGTTCCAAAAACACGAACGCCGTCGTTCCGCTCCCCCGTCCCTCGACATGCCCGATGCCCGTCAGCCCCCCTATTCCCTGGGCGAATACAGTTCCAGGTGGCGGCTATAGAACCCCTCGGTTCGCGCCTTGTGGCGGCTGATGTTGAGCAGGGCGGTGTTGGGCAATTCCCGGTGCAGAAGCTCGAAGGCGGTTCTTTCGTCGCGGGTGTCGAAAGCGTCGGCGGCTTCTTCGAGGAAGACCCATTGCGGCCTTTGCAGGAAAAGCCGCGCAATGCCGAGCCTTTGCTGCGCCCGCAACGGCAGGGCGCGCGCCCAGTCTTCCCAGTCGTCGAGCCGGGATTGCAGCCAGCCGATGCCCGCGCATTCGAGCGCCCAGTGGAAGGCGGCGGCTTCGTATTGCGCGCCGGTGTGGGGGTAGGCAAGCACTTCGCGCAAGGGGCCTGCGTGAAGGTAGGGGTGTTGGGCGGCAAAGACGATGTCGCGCCCGGCAGGCAGGGAGATTTCGCCGTGCCCCCAGGGCCACAGCCCGGCAACGGCCTTGAAGAGGGCAACGGTGACGGAAGGGTCGCCGCTGATGAGGATGCGCTCGCCCTGGCGCACGGTGAGGTTGAAGTCGACAAGGAGCGGCTGCCCGGCAGCGTTGTCGAGGTGGAGGTGGCGGATTTCCAGTTCGGCCTTGCGGGCACGGTGCAGTTCGATGCGGTTTTCTCCGTGGCTGTTTTCGCGTTCTTCGCGTTCGAGTTGTTTCATGTCCTCGCGGAAGCTGACGATGCGGTCGATGGAGGCGCGGCAGCGGGCAATTTCGCCAAGGTTGTCGATGGGCCAGGAGAGCGCGGAGGTGAGCCGCTGGAATGCCTGCGCGGCTTGCATGAGAAAGCCCAGACTCATGATGCCCGCAATGTATTGCGGCGCGGCGATGAGGATGGGAAAGACGGGCAGGAGGGTGCCGTAGCCGGTGGAGAAGGCGACGATGCCGAGGTAGGCCCAGGTCTGGCGGTTCCAGCCCGCGCCGACGTCGGCGAAGAAGCGTTCGGCACGGCGGCGTTCGCATTGGCCGCCGTGCATGAGGGCGACGGATTCGGAGTGTTCGCGCACTTGGGCCAGGCCGAAGCGCAGGTTGGCTTCGACGGTTTGCAGGTGGTTGGTGGTGCGCACGAGCGGTCTGCCGAGCAGCAGGCCGAGTCCGGAACCGACGCCGGCGTAGAGGAAGGCCATGAGCACCATGTAGCCGGGCACGGCGATGGTGGTGCCCGGCAGGGTGGCGCTGCCGGAGACGCTGAGGAGGATGTCGATGAAGCTGCCGAGGATGAGGATGGAGAAGAGCAGGGAATGTACGAGGGTGATGGCGACTTCGGTGGCGATTCTGACGTCTTCGGCGATGCGCCCGTCGGGGTTGTCGTGTTCGCCCGCGATGCGTTGCAGCCGGTAGTGGCGGGAGCGTTCCAGCCATTGGTCGAGCAGCAGGCCGGTCATCCAGCGTCGCCAGTCGAGTTGCAGCCAGCGTTTGGTGTGCAGGTGCAGGGCGGTCACGGCCATGGTGAGGGCGAAGATGAGGGCGAAGACGATCGCCAGCCGGGCGAGTTCGGAGAGCAGGCGGTCTTCCAGCGCGTCGAACAGGTCGCGGTTCCAGTAGTTGATCCAGATGGCCAGGCCGACCTGGGCGAGGGTGAGGGCGAGCAGCAGCAGGGTGGCTCCGCGCACTTTCCATTTGTTGCCGCTGTTGTTCCAGTAGTCGGCGGCCAGCCGCGCGAAGTGGCGGCTCGTGCCGGTTTTGGGGCGAGGGGCGGTGTCAGGTTTCATCGCGCGCCAGTCCGGAGGCGATCCGCGCCGCGCCTTTGAGGCCGAGCGATTCGTCCCGCACGGCATGGAGCGGTATGCGCGCCAGCACCGCGCTCATCGAGGGGTGGGCAAGGAAGGTTTCGGCGACCGCGGGTTCGCGCAGGAAGGGCAGGATGCGGGGCGCGATGCCGCCGCTGAGGTACAGGCCGCCGCGAGGCAGCACGGTCAGGGCGAGGTTGCCCGCGGCGGCGGCGAGGAGGCGGGCGAAAAGGCGTAGTGCTTCGGCGGCGAGGGTGTCGCCCGCGAGGGCGGCGGCGGTGATCGCGGCGGTGTCACGGGCGAGCGGGGCTTCGGGCGGCAGGCCGGAGACGAAGCGGTAGAGGCGTTCGATGCCATGCCCGGAGAGCAGCATTTCGAGGCTGACGCGGCCATGGCTGGCGAGCAGGGTTTCGCACAGGGCCAGTTCGCGGGCGTCGCGCGGGGCGAAGTCGGCGAGGCCGCCCTGGCTCGGGAGGATGAGGGGGGTTTGCGGCGTGCCCGCGAGGACGGCCATGCCCAGTCCGGTGCCCGCGCCGAGGAGCGCCCGCACGCCTTCGGGGTCGGGGTCGCCCGCGCAGAGGGTGAGGGTGTCGTCGCCGTCGAGGCAGGCGAGGCCGTGCGCCTGCGCGGCGAAGTCGTTGATGAGCCGCACGCGGGAGATGCTGAAGCGCGCGGCCAGGTGTTCGCCGTCTACGATCCACGGCAGGTTGTTCATGTGCACGCGGTGATGTTCGAGCGGCCCGGCCACGGCGATGCAGGCGGCGGCGGGGGTTTCGCCGGTTTCCGCGAGGATGTCCGCGATGAGGGGTTCGATGCCGTCGTGGGCGGCGCTCGGGGTTTCGCGGCGGCACAGTTCGCGCCAGCCGTGTTGCCCGGCGCGGGCAAGGAGCAGCCGCGCACGCGATCCGCCGATGTCCGCCGCCAGGATGATCCGTGTCCGTTCTTTTTTCGCGTCCATTCTGTAAATGTAACAGCTAAGGCCATGGAGAGATGCAGCCCTCCGGGCATATTTCCTCCCACAGCGCGATTAGCGCGAATCGGGCCGGAACGAGGCTGATAACATCATCCGAACGACATTGATGCACGAAAAAAGCCGTGTGCCTATCTGGGGAAGTCCTGATCGAATTCGTCGCTGTTGGGAGCGAGGCGTGGCAATCCGCGAGCCGTATGGACTGCCGCGGCGTATCAAGCCTCGCAATGACGCTCAATCAGGGGTTTCCCGGCTTATTGGATTGAAGTCGCCAGAATGAACACCCTTCACGCCATCGACCGCCTGCAACGCCTGACCGCGCCGGAATGGGCATTCGGCATGACGATGATGTCCATCCGCAACGGCTTTTTGCTTTGCCTGCCGCTGGTGGTTGCCGGCGCGGGGGCGATCGTGCTGAACAATCTGCCCATCCAGGCTTATCAGGATGCCATGGCGACGATGTTCGGCGACAACTGGAAGCGCCTGGGGACGGCGATATGGAAAGGGACTTTCGGCATCCTGGCCCTGCCGGTGTTGACCGGGATCAGCCATTATCTGGCGCAGGGGCATAATCAGGATCATCCCACGCGCCCCATCAGTCCGCCGATTGCGATGCTGGTGGGGCTGGCGTCGTTCTTCGCCATGACGCCCGTTATCGGGAAGGACGGCGGTTTGTCGCTCTGGCTCGGCATCCAGGGTTTGTTCATCAGTATCGTGATTGCGCTGACGGCATCGAGGCTGTTCATCTACTTGTGCGGCTTCGAGCGCCTGCGGATGGCGGTGTATTCGGAAGGGCTGGATGTCGCCATTCCCGAGGCGTTTTCCTGCCTGGGGCCGGGCGTGCTGACGATAGTGTTCTTTACCTGCTTCCACCTCGGTTTCCAGGCCGCCACGGGAATGACGGTGCATGAGTTCGTCTATGCGGCGGCGATTTATCCGTTCGGGCTGTTCAATCATTTCCTGAATACCGGCGTCACTTATACCCTGCTCACCCATATCAACTGGTTTTTCGGTATTCATGGCACCAATGTCTTCGGCACGCTGCCGCAGGAGCTTTTCGCGCATACCAGCGAAGCCAATATCGCCGCCTACGCGGCGGGTTTGCCGCCCCCCTATCCGGTCAACAAGTATGTGCTGGATACTTTTGTGTTCATGGGCGGCGCGGGTTCTTCGCTGTGCCTGGTGGCCGCGCTCCTCGTCGTGGGCAAGAACCGCAATAGCCGCAGGCTGGCCAAGATTTCGCTCGCGCCCGGCCTGCTCAATATCAATGAGATTCTGCTTTACGGGCTGCCCATTGTTCTCAATCCCGTTTTCGTGCTGCCTTTCCTGCTCGTTCCGCTGGTGCTGACAGGAATCAGTTATCTGGCGCTGCGCTACGGTTTCGTTCCCTGGCGGGAAATTCCCCTGGACTGGACGACGCCGCCGCTGTTGAGCGGTTATCTGGCCAGCGGCGGCTCCTGGCGCGGGCCTGCCCTGCAAGTGTTCAATCTGTTCGTGGGCTTTCTCATTTACTGGCCCTTCGTCAAGATTTCCGACCGCATCAAGAACGAGCGCCAGAGAAAGGCGCTTGGCCGTTTGCTGGAGATTGCGTGCAGCAATCTCGTCGGGCCTTCCGGCAAGAAGTGCCTCGATCGCGGCGACGACATCGGCGTGCTCGCCCGCGTCCTGGCCAGCGATCTCGACGAGGCCATCGCAAAAGGCACGGGGCTGTATCTCGAATATCAGCCGCAGGTCGATCACAAGACCGGCCTGGTCGTCGGCGCGGAAGCCTTGCTGCGCTGGCGTCACAGCATCTACGGCAATATTCCCGCGCCCATCATCGTCGCTATTGCCGAGGATGCGGAGTTCATGCACCGGATCGGCCTGTGGGTGCTCGACCAGGCGTGTATCGAGCGCGCGCGCTGGCATCGGGCCGGGCTGGACCCGTATTTCAAGACGTCGGTCAATGTTTCCATCCAGCAGCTCTCCGACTCCCTGCTGCCCGAGAGAATCGTCCAGTGCGTGGAACATCATCATCATCTGCAACGCCGGATGATCGGTATCGAAGTTACCGAATCCATCGCGCTCGATCCCGAATCGCCGCACAACTACATCCTGAAACGTATCAGCGACCTGGGCTTCATCATCTCCATGGACGATTTCGGCATGGGCCACAGTTCGCTGAGTTACCTGAAGTATTTCCCGGTGGACATCCTGAAGATCGACGGCGCGCTCTCCAGGGACGTGGCCCACAGCAAGGTCTGCGCCGAGATCATCGCCACCATCGTCGAGCTTTGCCAGGCGCTGGAGATAAAGATCATCGTCGAGTTCGTGGAAAACCAGGAGCAGATAGAGGTCTTGCGGCGGCTCGGCTGCCATATCTTCCAGGGCTATTTCTTCAGCCCGCCGCTGTCGGGGGAAATGATGCTCAACTATACGATGGACAGGAACAGCATTTCTGTGCAAGCCGATGAGCACAGTATCTTCTGAAGACCGGATCGCATGCGCGCGCTTGCCATGACCGCTCTTTTCCTCGCTCTCGCCCCCGTGGCGCTTTCCGAAGCGGCGGAGGACGCGGGCGCTGATGCGGCGGGCAAGGGCTGGCTCGCCGACGCCACGCTTTCCGGAGATTTGATGTATTTCCAGCGTCACCGCGAGCGTTACCGGATCGACGAAGGCCGTTACACCACCAACCTGCATCACCGCAGCGTACAGGCCCGGCTCGACTTCGGTTCCGCATTCGTCGCGGACGTTTTCGGCTTCGATCTCGGCGTTTTCGGTGCCGCCGACCTGGAAAACGGCGGCAGCCCGGATCACGAGATCAACTTCTTCCCCTGGCGCGATCCGTGGTCTGCCGACTGGAGCCGCCGCGACGCCCAAAACGGTGTTTCCCTGTATCGCGCCCACTTCAAGCTTCGCCACGATACCGGCCATGGCAAATGGTGGGGCAAATTCGGCTACTTCCAGCCCAGTGGCCCCGGCACGCTCGGCGTCAATTGGGCGCTCATGCCCGGCACCTGGCGCGGCGCGGAGAGCGGCGGCGAAATCGACCGCGACTGGGGCAAGCTCGTTTTCGCGGCGGCCTGGGCCAATGGCTACAAAGCGCCTTGGTACCGGGACATCTATCACTTCCGCGCGGGCAACGGCAAGGATCGCGTCCGGAACGTCGTTTCGTTCGGGCTGCGCTACGAGATGGGCGCGGCCTCGGCGGAAGCGGCCTGGGGCGAAGCGCGGGATTACCTGCGCAATGCCCATCTCAAATTCAAGTGGCGGCGAACGTTCGACCAGAACGCTTTCACCAGCCTGAGCTACCAGCTCTATGCCGCCAGCGACCGCGTGCGCGGCCACGATGCCGGTTATTACGCGGGCGGACGCGCCTGGCAACATTATTTCGCCTGGCAGGCCGGATTCGCGCCTTATACGCTCAAGGCGGAATTCATCCATACCCGCGCGCCGAGCCGGGCCGCCGGGCACCTGGGCTATTTCGTCTATCGCCTCTCCGGTGCCTACGGCGGCGCGAACGGCGCTTACGATCTCTGGTGGGATAACCGCTCCGACTGGAACCATAACCGGGAAAGCGCGTTTTTCCTCAGCCTCGGGCGCGGCCTCGACGACATCCTGCCGCTGCCCGGATTCACCCTCACCGCCTCCGCGGTGCGCGGGCAGGGCGGCAGGGTATATGGCCTGCGGGAAACCCTGCGCGAATCGGCCTGGTCGCTCGACCTCGCCTACCTCGCGCCTTCCGGCGTACTCAAGGGCAGCCGATTCAGCCTGCATTACACGCGCTACAGCAACCATACACATCAACCGAGTTGGGAAGGGTTCAAAAACCTGTTCCAGGACGAGCGCGACGTCAAATTCCTGCTCGTGCTGCCGCTACGGCTTTGAGCCTCCCATTTAAACGCGTGACAAGCGGTACGAATCAACGAAAATGCTAAGCGCAAGCTTCCCCGCCGCGAGCTTTTCACTCATAATTTCAAAGTGCTTACAATAATTTCGGCAGCGTAGATCGTGGAGCAGAATATGGCTTCTCATTCGAAGAAAACGCTCAACTTCAAAGTTTCCCTGTTTTTCTTTGCCATCTCCGCCACCCTGATTGCTGTGCTGACAGCCATCAGTCTTTTTGCCTTCCGTCAGTTTTCCATCAGCACCGCCACCGAACACTTGCGCACGGCGGCGGAAATCGCTCGTGTGCATCTCACCGAGGCCATGATTACCGGCGTTATCGACCAGCGGCAAAGCTTCCTGCTGCGCCTTGCGGAAGTGCAAAACCTCAAAACCGCCCGCGTGGTGCGTTCCCCCCTGGTCGATGAACAATTCGGCACCGCACGCAAGGGCGAATACCTGCCCGACGAACTCGAAAAAGCCGTCCTGAAAACGGGAGAGCCGAAATTTGAAGTCTCTGAAAAAAATGGAGAAATCATCTTCCGGGGGACGATTCCCTATGCCGCCAACCGGGAAGGCAGCCCCAATTGCCTGCAATGCCACCTTGCCCAACCCGGAGACGTTCTGGGCGCGGTGACGATGACCATGTCCATTACCGCCATGCGTCACAACGGCGTGGTCACGGTGGCCAGCATCATCGGCGTCGTGGTGCTTGCCGTGGTGGTACTGTTCATTCTTCTGTATTACCTGCTGCGTCCCATCTCGGATACCGCCAGCGCCATCGAACACGCGGTGCAGGATGCCATCAACGGCAACTTCAAGAACGAGGTGGAACAAAAGACCAACGACGAAATAGGCCAGATCGCCAGCGATATGAACCGTCTGCTCCGATTCCTGGATGAAGGGCTGAACAAGATAGACGGCTATATCTCCAGACTCGTCACCCGCAAGCGGGAGACCGGCGAAAACCTGCTGCTTGCCACCATTGACATGGTGGAAAGCATGACGCACATTTCCCAATACAAAATCGCCATAGACGAGGACAAATCGAAATTCGATGTTTATCGTCGTCTTATCGGCACCATCAATAAAAGGTTTTTCCATGATCGGGGGGAATTCTCCATTTACGAAGTTTCCTCCGAGAACAATGAGCTTCAGCCGATCGCCATCGATGGCATTACCGACGATAGCTGCCGCTGGTGCGATAAAAGAATCCTCGCCGAGCCGGGAGCCTGCCGGATCATCTATACCTCGCGCATGATAGACGGCATCAGCCAGCCGGATATTTGCCAGCAGTTCAGGCAGGACAGCGACGGCGAAGCCTGTTATCCCCTGTGTTTTCCCATTATCAAGTCCAACGTCACGGGCAACTCGGGCGTCGTGGGCAGCATCGTACAACTGGTGGTGCGGGAAAGCGACAAGGCGCGCATCCAGACGGTATTGCCCTACATCGAGGTCTACATGGCCGACACCGCGCCGGTGCTGGAAGTGCGCCGTTTACTGGAAACGCTGCGGGATTCTTCGTTGCGCGATCCGATGACCGGCCTCAACAACCGGCGCTTCCTCGAAGAATACGTCGACACCCTCACCGCCAACGTGCGCCGCAAGCAGACGAGCATGGCGATCCTGATGCTCGACCTCGATCATTTCAAGATGGTCAACGACACTTACGGCCACGATACCGGGGACGCGGTATTGAAAGCCCTGGCGAACGTCATCAAGAACAAGGTGCGCGCCTCGGACATCGTCATTCGCTACGGCGGCGAGGAATTCATGGTCGTCCTGCAAGACATCTCCGACAGCGATTCCCTGGTGATCGCCGAGAAAATCCGCGCCTCGGTGGAAGCCATGGTCATCACCCACAACGGCACCATCCTGCAAAAGACCATTTCCATCGGCGTCGCCAATTTCCCGAAAGACAGCAATACTTTCTGGCAGGCGGTCAAATTCGCGGATGTGGCTCTCTACCATGCCAAATCGGCAGGCCGCAATCGCGTCCAGCATTTCACCCCGGATATGTGGACGGATAACAAGGAATATTAGATGGCCTGGTGTGGATCGGTCAGCGAAGTAAACATCCATCACTATCGGCGAACTACTGGTCGGCGTGCGGCTGTTTCCGGAAGGCAAACGCTGGGACGGTCTGATGACAGCCATCGAGGATGTGCTGTTCCATTGGTCGGTGCGCCTGCCTTACGACGAGACGGGGGCGCGGATTTTCGCGGCCATGCGAGAACATGGCGCGCAGACAGGGGCGGGGATTGGGCGTGGAAGATGGCATGATCGCGGCCATCTGCGCGGCACACGGTGCCCGTCTCGCCACGCGCAACGTGGCCGATTCCGATTTTCTGCCCATTGTCACGGTCAACCCCCGGGAAGCTGTTGCATGACTTGATTTCCGAGTTCGAGAATGCCGAATAGGAACAAATCCGCGCCGCTATCTACCCGGTAAAGTCACTGTGCGGCAACGACAAACGACTGTGCTGGACAGCAGTTTGTTTATGCGGAAGCGGTAAGGCTCATCGTCACTTCGAGGCACGCTGGCAGAATGAGGTGCTGCTTCATCGGGAGGTTTCTACCGTACCGGAGCGGTTTGCGACAATTCGCGCAATGCTCTGGAAAATTCCATATGATCGAACGGTTTTGTGCCGAAATGACGATCCATGTAGGCTTTGATCTCCGCGGGTAATCGCTGTTCGTATTGCAGTGCGACTTTATGTCCCTGTGTGCTGATGGGCAACAGCACCGAACGCCAGATTTCGGTGGAAGTGAGTTCGCCTTTTTCTGTTTTGATCGCCGATTCGCCCGGCTGTCCCGGAGTCGGCATGAATTTTTCCAGTTCCATGGCACGAAACAGCAATTCTGCCCTCGCCTCGCGGGAACAAAGATCAGCGTTGCGCATGCCTACGTAAAAGACTGCGGTTACTGCGTCACTGGCGGCCAGGCCCGAGGACATGAAATGTCGGATGACTTCCCGTGGGGGGACTTTGATTTTTCTTGAGTTACGAACTTTATCGCAATGACTGATGACTTGTCCGACTTTGCCGAACTGGAAGACGACCTGCTTGTTCAGATATGCCGCAATATCGGCATCCGTGATTTCATTCGGTTCGGCGGCGGCACGCGGTACCGAAATCAGTGCCAAAACCAGCGCAAGCAGCCCGAACAAACGGCTATTGACAACCATTTGCAATCCCTTGCCAAAACTTTCCCAATTTTCTGTTCTGACCAGCATGGGGGCCACCGCTTCCCGTGGCGTAGTCAAACCACATGAGTTCCGCGAATCTTTTCACTTCGGCCCGATAATATTCCGGAATTCAAGCCATGCCGTTAGCGTACCCTTCCCAATCTGCCTGCGTTATCGTCCACACTTTATCCGCACTTGCGGGAAGACTCTTACCCGCAAAAAGCGAGAGGATGATGTTGCCGCCCAGCAAGGCAGTGGCAAGTTGAGTTCTGATACGAAATTCTTTTATTTTCTCGATGGCATCAAGGCTCTTCTTGTCGAAGACGAGGGCGTCGATTGGAACGCATTTGAATTCGCTCATAGGGTAATCCTCCTCAGTGAAATGAATGCGAATATCCAGTCAGAGGCAAAATTAACAATACAAGCCGTTTCTGTCAACGCCGATAATTTATGACATTTTTATTTCCCAATGGCAGCCGCTCCGCCGACAGAGAAAATGCAGGCTGCACAATTTCTACAAATAGTGGGATAAATAGTCAGCCCTGAACAATGCCAAACCAGCGAATCTGGTCTTGTCTTGCGCGGCGTTTTCCGGCGTTTCGACGAGCATGACCTTGAGCAAGCCTGCCATGAGAGCCAGGCGCAAAGAAGCCGCAGCTTCCTGAGGATCATGCGCAGGTTATGACCGGCCCCGCACAGCACCGCATGCAGCGCATCGCCCAAGCTTCCCTTGAGCCAGTTGCGGCGCAACAGC
>JAISNX010000107.1 GCA_031276015.1 Azoarcus sp. | reverse complement strand
CCACCAGTCACACCCGCCCAACCGTTTCCGGTTGGGCGTTTTTCTTTGCGGGATTCGCAGCCTTCACCGCGCACGCCCCACTGATCGCCGCCATTGATGGGAACGGCCCATTGATTCTTTCCGCTCATTTCAAGCACTCCAAGAATTGAAAAGGACAGGCGCTTGAAGTCGCGCGAGCCTTGGCGCGTCAGGGATCGAACTCATGCCATGAAGATCCCATTCTTTCCCGAAATCCGGTGTGGGGAGTGCACCGGCGCGACCGCCGCGCATGGTATCGAATACAAGCCTGTGCGTTGCTGCGTCACACGAGCGCGCCATAGGCGGCGTGCTGCGCCTCCGCCTCCGACTTGCCCTTGTCCTTCGTCTTGATCTTGGACAGGTTGCTCGGCCTGGCGCTGTCCAAACCTGCGCGGTGCGCGACGGATGGCCGAAATCGGCGCAGCGGCGGACGCCGCATGGAACACAGGTGCCATCGAGGCGCTGGAGGAAGCCCGTTGGTGGCCAGCGGCGCTACGCGCCAGAAAGAACGCAGTGGATTGCCACGTCGCTTTGCGCCTCGCAATAACGAATCTCCCACCCCGTCATTGCGAGGGCCGCAGGCCCGTGGCAATCCAGAAGGCGGTTCCACTCCTCGAAACGCTCCGGCAATTTGCAAGGCGGCATGGATTGCCACGTCGCGGTGCTCCTCGCAATGACGATCGGTTTGACATGGGCCTCATAAAGTTGATTTGCTCTAAGCCCCGTCAATGAGGCTCCGACTGCTCCCTTTGCTGCCTTTTTTTGGCTTGAAATTTGGCTTCAAACTCATCCATCAAGATGCCTCTCTGTACATTTCTACGATCATATTCCTCTTGAGTGATTTTGCCTTCTTCTAGAGCGTTTATATCCCTGATTGCTTGTCTATGAATCTCGGGCGGCACGGGATCCTCCTTTACTATTGATGGTTCAAAAGGCCCTGGCATCCCTCTTTCACACCAGTCGCCGTAATACACCATGATATTGAAGTGGTCGATGAACAAGAAGAACAGAATCGCGGCAATATTCATGCCCATGGGAATGAGAAAACGACGGTTCTTCTCTTTTTTACGCTTATATAACGCGAAAGAAAAGAGGGTACAAAAGCCAAGCGAGCACAGCGCATATGGTATGAAATCCACCCCCGTATGGTTTATCCCATTGCTTTCAATTATGTACTCGACTGCGACCCTCACCCCATCTATAGGTACCAGAGTAAGCCAGATCGCGGCCATATAAATCCCATAGGGATTCCCCCTTTTTTTTAACTTATAGACGATCTCGACAGCCGCCCATATTAACGGAATAGTGACAATTAAATATCCCATGGCATCACCGCCTTCTCCTATGTAGGTGCCGATAGCCTTTAGAGCAAATCAACTTTATGAGGCTCATATCAAACCGATCGTCATTGCGAGGAACGAAGCGACGTGGCAATCCATGCGGCTTACTGGATTGCCGCGGCCCTTCGGGCCTCGCAATGACGGCGGTTCTCTTTGGGCTTCAATTTGTTGATCTGCTCTAAATCCCCGCGTTCGCAGTCGTCGTTGATATGTTTTACGCACAAAGCATCAGGTCAATGAGGCTCCGACTGCTCCCTTTGCTTCTGCTCCCTTTGCTGCCTTTTTTTGGCTTGAAATTTGGCTTCAAACTCATCCATCAAGATGCCTCTCTGCACCTTTCTACGCTCATATTCCTCTTGGGTGATTTTGCCTTTATCTAGGGCCTTCATGTCCTCTCTAGCCTCTTGAAATAAGATAATTTTCCGTTTTTTCACCCGGTTATATTCCTCTTGAGTGATTTCACCTGCCTGTAAGGCCCTTTTATTAGCTTTAAACTCATTCATTAAGATGGTTCTCTCCGCACCTCTACGGTGATATTCCTCTCGGGTGATTTCGCCTCTACCTAGAGCGTTTATATCTCTGGTTGCTTGTGTATGAATCTCGGTCGGCACGCCATCATCTATCTTTGCCCTAGATGGTTCAAAAGGCCCCGGCATCCCTCTTTCAAACCAGTCGCCGTGATACACCATGATATTGAAGTGGTCGATGAACAAGAAGCACAAAATCGCAGCAATATTCATGCCTACGGGAATGAGAAAACGACGATTCTTCTCTTTTTTGCGCTTATATAACGCGAAAGAAAGGATAATGCAAAAGCCAAGCGACCACAGCGCATATGGCATGAAATCCATCCCCGTATGGTTTATCCCATTGCTTTCAATTATGTACTTGACTGCGGTCTCCACCCCACGTATAGGGAACAGAGTAAGCCAAATCGCAGCTATATAAACTCCATAAGGGTTTCCTTTCTTTTTTAACCTATAGACGATCTCGACAGCCACCCATATTAACGGAATAGTGACAATTAAATACCCCATGGCATCACCGCCTTCTCCTATGTAGGTGCCGATAGCCTTTAAATCCCCGCGTTCGCAGTCGTCGTTGATATGTTTTACGCACAAAGCATCAGGTCAATGAGGCTCCGCCTGCTCCCTTTGCTGCCTTTTTTTGGCTTGAAATTTGGCTTCAAACTCATCCACCAAGATGCCTCTCTGCACCTTTCTACGCTCATATTCCTCTCGGGTGATCTCGCCTTTCCCTAGAGCGTTTATATCCCTGATTGCTTGTCTATTAATCTCGGGCGGCACGGGATCCTCCTTTACTACTGATGGTTCAAAAGGCCCCGGCATCCCTCTTTCACACCAGTCGCCGTAATACACCATGATATTGAAGTGGTCGATGAACAAGAAGACCAGAATCGCAGCAATATTCATGCCCATGGGAATGAGAAAACGACGGTTCTTCTCTTTTTTACGCTTATATAACGCGAAAGAAAAGAGGGTACAAAAGCCAAGCGACCAGAGCGCATATGGCATGAAATCCACCCCCGTATGGTTTATCCCATTGCTTTCAATTATGTACTCGACTGCGACCCTCACCCCATCTATAGGTACCAGAGTAAGCCAGATCGCGGCTATATAAATCCCATAGGGATTCCCCCTTTTTTTTAACTTATAGACGATCTCGACAGCCGCCCATATTAACGGAATAGTGATAATTAAATATCCCATAGCGATCACCTATCTCGTTCTGGTGTATGGTTCGATGAGCGTCAAATCCCCGCGTTCGCAGTCGTCGCGGATATGTTTTACGCACCAGGCATTGGAATCGCTCACATTCCGCATGCGTCGGAATGCGGCCAGATAAATATCTCTTGTATCATTGACATCATCGGCAATCCTTTGATAGACAGTTGGGCTGTATGAGAAATAACCGAAGCCCTGCAGGGCAACGATACGGCTCATATCCTGATTCTCGAAGAAATAATCCGCAATCCTGAGGCTGTTATATTCCGAGAAAGGATTTATACCAGGCGGATCAATAGGAATCCCTGACCGGCATCCATATAGATAGAGTATGCTTCTATTGCTCCATTTTAGTTTTGGCATTTTTTCAATTTCGCGGAGCTTAAGCGTAGCATCTTGGTCGCACCCAACCACTTCAGCAAATTCCAACCCGGCATTTTTAGGGTCTTGCTTGTTTGCATGCGTGAAAATGTGTCCCTCCTGCACCTCCATATTGAATTCCTGCAACAACTTGGCCAATTCTTCCCATCTTGCCTTGATGTCGCATTCCGAGGTGACATCGAAAGACCACCACACATCGCTGCGATACTTGTCGAAGCTGCCGCCGCCGCGCGTTTTCCGTTTCACCGTTTCCGCCGCCTTCTTGAACGATTGCGCCGGGTCCTTTATGGCATTAATATAGCGAATATCGAAGAACACATGCCCTTTCGGGATATACGCCATCTCTTTGGAGTCCTTGTATTCACTCGTTGTGAGATAGGCATCATTGACCTTTTTCCATTCCCCTTTTTGATCGTCTGTCGCCCTGAAAATGAAGATTTCCAGATGTTTAGGCCCTTCGGTAACGACCCGTTTCGTCGCCCCCTGGTCGTCGGTTCTGCCTTCCGCCAACAGGTTATTCGTGTCTTTCTCGAACAGCCGGTATTTCAGGTTTTTGGCGGATTCTGTGGTTCGGCCATATTCCCGGTAGTACACCAGGACTTGCTGATCGTATATTTTCGGTTCTTCGCGGGGCGGCGGCTCCGCGACCTTTCCCCGGCTCTGGGAACGACCGCGAGTACACCCTCGCGCCCTGCAATGAGCGGGCTTTTCTGTTATGGAAGGACACCACACAGACATAGATACCGATGCAGGTCTTTCCTTACAACAAGCTGTACAACACAGATCGCACATGACGGCTCCAGTTCTCGCGCAGGAGATTGGATCATAGCCTGTTTTTCGACGGTAGCATACACCGCAAGACGGTGTGCTACCTTTCTCCCACGCATCCGCATCCGAGGAAGGATTTGCCGCCGGGAACTCTGCGCAGCATATACCGGCAGGCAGGTTGGGCATGGCGATGACAATGAGTGGAGGAAAGAAGATGCTTTATCCTGTTTATGTTTTCATGGGCGATGATGAAACCGCGTATGGCATGGAATTCCCGGATTTCCCGGGCTGCTTTTCCGCCGCCGATGAATGGCAGGACATCCCGCGCATGGCGCAGGAGGCGATCGGGTGTCACATGGCCGGGGAAGACGCTCCGATTCCCGCCCCGACGCCCATCGACAGGCTGACCGGCAATCCCGCATATCAGGGCGGCGTTTGGCTGTTTGTCGATATTGATCTCTCCCGCGTCGATGCTACGCCGCAACGGGTCAATATTTCGCTGCCGCGTTCCCTCATCGCCGAAATCGACGATTACGCCCGCGCGCACGGGGCAACGCGCTCCGGCTTTCTGGCCGAGGCGGCCAAGGCGGCGATGCGCTAGAGCGTTTTCGGTTCAGATGCCGACACAATCCGAAGCCGGGATGTTTTTTGTCATTCCTCGCAAGCGAAGTATCGCGGCCTGGCTTGCCGTCACGCACAGACAGGCAAGCCCTCGTCAAAAGCGCAATCCAGAAGGCGGTTCAGATTGTATCGGCGCTTCAGGAAACTGAACCGCTGCATGGATTGCCACGGCGCTACGCGCCTCGCAATGACGAATGTCATCATCCGAACCGAAAACGCTCTAGAGCAGGTCGTTCTGCCCGGATGATCGTTTCAGCGCGATTTTTACTCAGGCACCGTGCCATAATCGCGTCACAATTCACAATTCCCTGTCCATTCGTCCCGCCGTCAATGCGCTCGAGATTTCCTCGCACCGTTCGGGTATCTCCCGGATGTTCCTTCTTGCGCGCCATCTTCCGCTCATGAGCACGGTTCTTCTTACCGGTGCCAGCGGTTTCATTGGTCAGGCGCTGGCGGTGCGGCTTGCGGCGGACGGTCATCGGCTGCGGCTGGCGCTCCGGTCGTCGCCCTCCGGAGCATTGCCCGATGCCAGCATCTTCCGTTTCGCCGACCTCGACGGGAATACGGACTGGGAGGAGGCGCTCGACGGCATCGAAGTCGTCGTCCACTGCGCGGGTCGCGCGCATGTCATGAAAGAGACTGTCGACGATCCCCTCGGGGAATTTCGCCGATGCAATGTCGATGCCAGCGCGCATCTGGCTCGCCAGGCGGCGCTGGCCCGTGTGCGGCGGTTCGTCTTTGTGAGCACGGCCAAGGTCTGGGGCGAACAAACCTTGCCCGGCCAGCCTTTCACCGTCGATACCACCCCCGCGCCCGTCGATCCCTATGCCATTTCCAAGTTCGAAGCCGAAAACGCCTTGGTCGCATCGGGCGCGGACAAGGGCATGGAAACCGTCATCGTGCGCCCGCCGCTGGTTTACGGCCCAGGTGTCAGGGCCAACTTCCTGCGCCTGATGCAATGGATCGTGCGGGGGCGGCCCGTGCCGGTCGTCGATGCCGACTGCCGCCGCAGTCTGGTCGCACGCGACAATCTCGTCGATCTGCTGGCGCGTTGCGTCGATCATCCCCGCGCCGCCAATCAGATCCTGCCCGTGAGCGACGGCGAGGATCTGCCGATGCCGGTCTTGCTGCGCCAGCTCGGCGAGGCGCTCGGGAAACCGGCGCGGATGATCCCTATCCCCGCCTGGTTGCTGAAAAGCGGTGCGCGTCTGCTCGGACGGCAAGCGATGGCCGAACGCCTGTGCGCGTCGCTACAGGTCGACATCGACCACACCCGCCGCCTGCTCGACTGGTCGCCGCCGCTTTCGGTCAACGAGGCGTTGGCGCGGACAGCGACAGATTTTCTCGCGCATTATCGGGCCTGACCCCGCCGGATCATGGAAATCGCGCAATGCGGAGCGTTCGTGCAATGGTGGTGGCTTGTTGCGGCAGCGGCGGCGGCTTCGCTCGCGCTCACGGCCCTGCTGCGCCATTACGCCCTGCGGCGGCATCTGCTCGATGTTCCCAACGCGCGCAGTTCGCACACGAGGCCGACACCGCGCGGCGGCGGCCTGGCGATTGTGGCGAGTTTCGCCGCCGCGCTGGTCGTGGCCGGGTACGCGGGGCTGCTGCCGACGCCGCTGATCCTGGCGTCGATCTTCGCGGGGGGAATCGTCGCCGTCACCGGCTTTGCCGACGATCACGGGCACATTGCCGCGCGCTGGCGTCTGTTGGCGCATTTCGCCGCGGCGGGCACGGCCCTGCTCATCCTGCCGGAAATACCCGCGCTTTTCGCTGGCCCCATGTCGGGAAGCCTCCTCGCGCTCACCGCCCTGACCGAAGCGTTCTATCTGGCATGGATGCTCAATCTCTACAACTTCATGGATGGCATCGACGGCATCGCCGCGACCGAGGCCGTCTGTGTCTGCCTGGGCGGTGCGGCGCTCTTTCTGCTTGGCGATGCGCCCTGTCTCGCCATAGCCCCCATCCTGCTCGCGGCGGCGGTGGCCGGGTTTCTCTGCTGGAATTGGCCGCCCGCGCGGATTTTCATGGGCGATGGCGGCAGCGGCTTTCTCGGTTTCACCCTCGGCCTGCTGTCGCTGCAAGCCCCCGCGTTTTTCTGGCACTGGACGATTCTGCTCGCGGTCTTTATCTGCGACGCCAGCCTGACTCTCGCGCGCCGCGCGCTGGCCGGACAAACACTCCACGAAGCGCACCGCAGCCATGCCTACCAGCATGCCGCGCAACGTTGGGGGCATTTGCCTGTCACACTGACCACGGCGGCGATCAATCTTTTCTGGCTCCTGCCACTGGCGCTTGCCGCCGCCCTGGACTGGCTCCCCCTTCCCGTGTCCATGGTTGCCGCCTACGCGCCGCTGCTCGCGCTCGCGTGGCACCTGAACGCGGGAAAGAACTGACCGGATATTTTTACTTGCTCCCATCCATTTTCCAGCCATGATGATCCGAACCACCCTGGTCATACTTTTCGACCTTCTGGCCGTTGTTGTCGCCTGGACAGGCGGCCTGCTGATCCGTTTCAACCTCGCGTTGCCGCTCAACCACGATTACCACGAAGGGATGGACAGCGACACCTTCGCCATTCTCGGAGTGTTGATCGTCATCCACGCGCTGGCGTGTCGTTGGGCGGGGCTGTACCGCGGAATCTGGCGCTTCGCCAGCGTGCCCGACCTCAAGCGCGCCTTGCGGGCAGTGGCCGTATCGGCGGTCGGGTTGCTGGCGATCAAGGCACTCTACACAGGCCCCGGATCGGTGCTGCCCCGCGCAATGCTTGTCGCGTACCCACTGCTGCTCGCCGTCACCATGTGCTCGGGCCGGATCGCATGGCGGATGTGGAAGGATCACCATCAGTATGGCAAGTCTTCCAGCGTCGGCACGCCGGTCATCATGGTCGGCGCGGGCAGCGGCGCGGCCATGCTGATTCACCAGTTCGAACGCAATCCCAACTGGCGGGTCATGGCGCTGCTCGACGACGACCGCAGGAAATGGGGGTTGGAACTCTCCGGCATCCCGATCCTGGGCGGCATCGACAAGCTGCCCAGGATACTTTCCACCCATCGGGTGGAGCACGTCATCCTCGCCATGCCCTCGGCCTCGCCCGCGGTCATCAAGCGCGTCGCCAACATCGCCGTGGGGGCGGGCGCAAAAGTGCTCGTCGTGCCGGGCATCGAAGAACTGATGTGTGGCCGGGTGGAAATCGACGCCATGCGCCCGATCGACATCGAAGACCTGCTCGGACGCGAGCCGGTGTATATCGACGCCGCCAAGGTGCACCAATTGTTCGCCGGGCACACGATCCTCATCACCGGCGCGGGCGGCTCCATCGGCAGCGAGCTGTGCCGCCAGCTTGCACGTTACGCGCCGAAAAGGCTCATCCTGCTGGAAGCGGGCGAATTCGCGCTCTACTCGATCACGGAATGGTTCTCGCAGCACTGCCCGGAGATAGACATCGTGCCGCTCATCGGCAACGTCCAGGACGAGGGACGCAACGAAGAAATCTTCGCAAGCTGGCAGCCGCGGATCGTCTTTCATGCCGCCGCGTACAAACACGTGCCGCTGATGGAAACCGGCAATGCCTGGCAGGCGGTGCAGAACAACGTCCACGGCACCCTCCGGATCGCCCGCTGCGCCCTGCGACACGGCGTGGAACGTTTCGTGATGATTTCCACCGACAAGGCGGTCAACCCTACCAACGTCATGGGCGCGAGCAAACGCCTGGCCGAGATGGCCTGTCAGGCGCTCGCCTCCGGCGGTGGAACGCGCTTCGAGATCGTGCGCTTCGGCAACGTGCTCGGCAGCACCGGCAGCGTCATCCCCAAATTCCAGGCCCAGATCGCGCGTGGCGGCCCGGTCACGGTGACGCACCCGGAAATCACCCGATACTTCATGTCCATTCCCGAAGCGGCGCAACTGGTGCTCCAGGCCGCCGCCCAGGGAGAGAGCGGCGAAATATTCGTTCTCGACATGGGCCAGCCGGTCAAGGTTGCCGATCTGGCACGCAACATGATCAAACTTTCTGGCTACACCGAAGCACAGATTCCCATCGAATTCACCGGGCTGCGCCCCGGCGAAAAACTCTACGAAGAACTGCTGGCCGACGCCGAGCAAACGCTCCCGACGCCTCATCCCAAATTGCGGATCGCGCGCTCGCGCCCGGTCGAACCCGGCTTTCTCGACGCCCTGCAAGCCTGGCTCGACCAGCCCGGCCCGGTAAGCGACGAGACCGTGCGCCGCGATATACGCCAATGGGTGAGCGAATACGAACCGGCGCGGCACGACGCTGGCCCGGACACGCCCGAGGCGCGGACGAGAGAGAAAGCGGAGGCGGAAATGGCACACTGACCGGCATCTGGCGCAGGGTCGGGCACGGGATACCCGCGCGGCGTCGAAGCGAAAATACCTATTACACACGCACATCGACAGAGGATTTCATCATGACGCCTTCCCGTCCGACAAAGCCGCACCCGCCCGGCGCGGAAGCCAGACACGGCGGCACGAACGCGGATTCGCCTGACAAAATCGCGCGAGAAACCCTGCGCCGACTCGCTTTGCGCAAAATACCGCCCACGCCGGACAACTACCGCGAGATGTATTTCCAGATTCGCGGCTCGGCGGACGCCGACGCCTTCCCGACTCGCGCGCTGAAGGCCATCGCCAATGGCCTGCCGCGCACCACGCCCGCCGAAACGCGCAACGCGCAGGCGTTCGACGCCGCCATCGCCAGCGGGAAGTGGCCGGAACTGCAACGTGTCATCACCGATCTGCACACCAGCCGGAGCGATGGCGGCAAAGCCTGGGGTGCCCTGATCCGCGACCTGAGCCTGCAATGCGAGCGCCTGCATGTCGAACTGACCCAGATCGGCAAACGCGAGGCACTCGGCATTGCCGGGCTGTCCGAATCCGTCGGCGAACTGCTGGACGACACTCGCGGCGTCCAGGAATCGACCCTGCGCGCCCGCCAGGAACTCACCGAACTGCGCAAACTGACCGACAAGACCACACACGAAATCGCCCGCCTGCACAGCGAACTCGACGTCGCCAGCCGCCTCATACGGCACGATCCGCTCACCGGCGCGCTCAACCGCCGGGGGCTGGACGAAGCGCTCGTCCGCGAAATCTCGCGCATGACTCGCCAGGGCGGCTCCCTCTGCATTGCATTGATCGACATCGACAACTTCAAGCGATTCAACGATCTATACGGTCACAATACGGGCGACGAGGCGCTTTGCCACCTCACCCGCACCCTGAGCGGCGCACTGCGCCCGCAGGACGTAGTGGCGCGCTACGGCGGCGAAGAATTCATCATCCTGTTGCCGGACACTTCCCCCAAGGCCGCCAACGCCATACTCGCACGGCTGCAACGCGAACTGAGCCACCGCATTTTCCGCGCCCCGGACGGCGAACGCCTGTCCATCACCTTCAGCGCGGGCATTACCCGGATATTGCCCGGCGAACAAGCCGAAGCGAGCATCGCCCGCGCCGACGAAGCCATGTACGCAGCCAAGCGCGCGGGCAAGAACCGCGTCCTGGTCGCGGTGTGAAATCCGGAAGGGCGGCGCGTATTCCCATTCATTACAATGAAAACATTCCCGCCCCGTTCCCGTCATGCCAAAAAAATTCCCCCTCCAGCCCCTGCTCGACCTTGCCAACACCCGCATGGACGAGCTGACCCGCCAGTTGGGAGAACTGATCGCGTCCGAGCGCGACAGCCAGCAAAAGCTGGAACTGCTCCAACGCTACCGGGGCGAATACAGCGAGCGTTTCATCGAAGCGGCGCGCGGCGGCATCGGCCCCGACACGATGCGCAACTACAGCAGCTTCCTGGGCCGCATCGACGAAGCCATCGAAGCGCAACGGCACATCGTCGAACAATCCCGCCAGCACACCACGCAGGGCCAGCAACGATGGATGGCGCAACGCACCAAGGTGCGCGCCTTCGACACGCTCTCGCAACGCTTCCAGAACGAACTCGCCCGCAAGGATCTGCGCCAGGAACAGCGCAGCAGCGACGAACAGGCCCTGCGCAAATTCCGCGAGAAGAACGGCGATCGGGGCTGAAGCACGGGGTCATCGCATCCAGCGATTTTCCAGCGCATGCGAACGCTGCTCCCGGGATGTGCGCGCCCTATCGAATCCGGGAAAGGCATGGCAAGTCAATCGTCACTGTAAACGACACAAGGCAATCCGGATGCGACCGGATCGCCTTGGTGCTTTGCGTTTCGCGCTTGTTTAGAGGCTTTTCTTACTGCGTCGGAACAGTAGGTTCTTCGTTATCATCCCCCCCATCCGAGGACGTGCCCGCGATACCGAACGTGATCCTGTCGTAATCGAACGGCACGAGACCGGCATTGCGCACGAAGATCGAGAAATGGCCCGCGGGCAGGGACACCTTGAACGGCACCCCGAGCCACCTGTTCTTGGGATGCGCGCGGCGGTTGGCGAAGGTGACGTTGAAACGGGGATCGAGGCTGGACGCCAGCGGCGGCGTCACGATAGGCCGATACGCGCGGCGGCCCTGGACGACCTGCAACTCGATGCGCGAGCCGGGATATGCCGTGGAATACCAGACCCAGGCGATGTAATCGCCTGCCCTGGCGACGCTTGCGCGATGCTCGACGGTGCCACGGTACGTGAAATTGCCGATGAACCTGCCGCCGCTGGCACCGGCGTAAACATACAGCGGCCAGATACCGCTCGCTTGCCAATCTGATATGACGTAGGGAACAAATGCGCCATAGTAGTAATAATGGAAGGGATAGTACTGGTAGGGATACCACGCACCGGGATAACGATAGCCATATTCGGCCTCGAAGCTGGTTCCGGAAACGATATTCGGCGCAGCATGCGCGCCGACGGGCATGGCGAGACCCAGAACAAGGGCGGTCGCGCCAAGTACGGAAAATTTCATGATAGAAGTTCCTTTTATCTGGTTCGAGGAGGGAGGGGCAAAACCAAGATGCCTTCAACAAAGATCGGCAAACTGCTCATACACATTTTCGAGATTCTCTGTATTGACCGTGGTTCGTGCAAGCATTTTCGACTCAATAACGCAAAAAGTGTGATATTCGCCACAGTGTAGCGAATATATTCACCCGATGCCACGGAAAATCGGGCAACCAACCCCGCCCGCCTCGCGCAAACCATGGGCGCATGGCGTACATCCCGCGCCCGCAGTCGCATCTCACCATCTCGCGTTGCCCTGTTCATATTTCTCATGCACGGGCGGCATCCTTGGTCATAATGCGAACGGTAAATCTTCCCGGAACCCTCGCATGGAAAACACAATCCTGGTTGTGGACGACAACCTGTCCAGTCTCGAATACATCCGTCGGCAATTACAGGACGACTACCGTGTCATCATGGCGACATCCGGCGCGCAGGCATTGAAAGTCTGCTCCAAGATGCGCCCCGACCTCATCCTGCTGGACATCGAAATGCCGGACATGGGCGGGTTTGAAGTGCTGGAGCGCCTGGGCGAGACAGCGGCCCTCGCCACCATCCCGGTCATCTTTCTCTCGGCCAATCATGATGTCGAAACCGAAATCAAGGGCTTCGAGTGCGGCGCGGCGGACTTCATCGCCAAACCGGCCAACAAAAGCATTCTCCTGCACCGGATCGGGCATCACCTGCGTTTCCACCGCTACCAGCACATGCTCGAAGAAAACGTGCGGGATCTGGAAGGCGGAATCGTGCTCGGGCTGGCCGAAATCGTCGAATTCCGCGACGCCAGCACCGGCGGACATGTCGGGCGGTCGAGCCGGTACGTGCAGATCTTGGGGGAAACCCTCAGGAAGCAATCCCGGGAACTCTCCAACGCCCTGTCCGAAACCAGCCTGGACATGATCGTGCGCGCGGCCCCCCTGCACGACATCGGCAAGATCGGCATCCGCGACCAGATATTGCTCAAACCGGGGCCGCTCGGCGAGGGCGAATTCGAGATCATGAAAACGCACGCCACGCTCGGCGGCGAAATCCTCCGGCGCATGTACTGGCGCACGCCCATGCAGCACTACCTCAAATTCGCCATACAGATTGCCGAATCGCACCATGAACGCTTCGACGGCACGGGCTATCCCAAGGGATTGCGCGGCGAGGGAATCCCTTTGTGCGCGCGCATCATGGCGGTGGCCGACGTCTACGACGCCGTGACCGACAACCGCTGCTATCACCAGGGCCTGAGCCATGTGGAGGCGCGACAGATCATCCTGGACGGCGCGGGCACGCAGTTCGATCCGCGCCTGGTCGACGCCTTCCTGAAAATCGAAACGCAGTTCGAGCACGAATCCAAACTGTTCCGGGCCGAACGCCAGCAATGAATCGGGGATCGGGTTCGCCTTCGGTTCGCAATGATGGAAGCCAGCATTCGAACCAAAACGCTCTATATCTCGCGGCGATCCCGTTCCGGGCAATGCGAGGCAAGAATCCCGGCGGCTTTGTTCCGTATTACCCGAATTTCGGGCGAATCGCCCAGACCGGCCATGCCGTCATGGATTTCCCGTGCACTGGCGCAATCCTTTTCCGCGTCGATATAAAAGAAGATCAAATTAACGGCTGCCTTGGCACGTTCGATCCGCACTTTTTCCACGTCGCCGAATTCCTTCATGGCATCGAGAATCGCCCGCGCCCCGGCGAGATCGCCCGCCCCGGCATGGTCGAGAATCAGGCTGAAAGACGCCCTGGCGCGCAGCACCTGCACCTCTTCCGCATCGCCGAATTCCTGCATGGCATCGGAAATCGCCCGTGCCTCGGCAAGTTCGCCTGCCGCGCCATAGTCGAGAACCAGATTGAAAGACGCCGTGGCGCGTAAAAGCCGTACTTCTTCCGAATCGCCGAATTCCCGCATCGCCTCGAAAACCGCCCGCGCTTCGGCAAGTTCGCCCGCGTCGCCATGTTCGGAAATCCGGTTGACGGATGCCCTGGCGTATTCGATCTGCAATGCCTCGACGAGACCGCCGGAATCTTCCGCCGCGCCGGTCTGGCGTGTCCTGCGCTGTCGACTTTTAGTGCTTGCTTTCGTCTTCATAGGCCGAAAGCGTTTCCACGTCTCCCGTCCACGCATAGGCGGCCAATAAAGGCTCGTCTCCGGTTTCCATGGCGTGCACGATGTTCGCGGGATGGAGGATCAACGCGCCGGGCGGGTGGTGGCGGGTCGTGTTTTCCGCCGTCCAGGCCGCCGTGCCGGAGACGACGAGGTAGGTTTC
>JAISNX010000162.1 GCA_031276015.1 Azoarcus sp. | reverse complement strand
CATATCAAACCGATCGTCATTGCGAGGAGCGAAGCGACGTGGCAATCCATGCGGCTTACTGGATTGCCGCGGCCCTTCGGGCCTCGCAATGACGGCGGTTCTCTTTGGGTTTCAATTTGTTGATCTGCTCTATTGTTGGCGGAAATGCCGGGCGTCTGCGTCAGCACCGCGCCCAGGGTGTTGAATCCCTGATCTTCGATGCGCTGCCGGGTGATGACGGTGACGGATTGCGGGTGCGGCGAAGTCAGCCGGAAACGGGAAAGACCGGCCCCCCGACAATCGCGCCGACAGCCGTGCCGGATTCCGCGATAATCGTCGCATCGAAGCGGATGGCGCGCTCCGTCTTGAGCTTGTCGAAAAGAATCATGTAGCAAAGTTCGCGGGTATCGACCGCGACGATTTTGCCCGCGCCGAAAACGGGATGAACCACCCGCTCCCCGACCGCGAAAACGGCGCGGCGCGCACTCAGGGTGGCTTCGTCGAAACGGATATGGGCGCGGGCACCTTCCTCAAGCGCCCGGTCGAGCGGCACGACATAATCCAGATGTTCCGCGCCCATCTCGAAAATGAATCTCGATGGATATTTGAAAAGACCGTCGTGCGCCGCGCCTTCGGCGTCCGACAAATAAAGACGAGTCGTTGCGCGGGTCATCGCCACATAGGCAAGTCGCCGTTCTTCTTCCATTTCTTCGGGCGTATCGACGCGCCGACCCGGAAAGACCCCTTCATTCAGGCCGCAAAGAAAAACGTGGGGAAACTCCATCCCCTTGGCGGCATGGATGCTCATGAGCTTTATCGTATCGCGGCCATCTCCGTGATCCAGATTGGTGAATAGCGCCACCCTGTCCAGGAAATCTTCGAGCGTGCTGTCTTCGTCCGCATCCATGGCCGCGACGGCGCGCTTGAGTTCCGCCACATTGTCGAGCCGTTCCTGATCGCCTTGCAAACGCAGGAATGCTTCGTAGCCCGTCAGGTCGAGCAGCCTTTGCAGAATGTCGCCCGTCCGCATCCCCGCCCGGTGCGCGCGGAGATATTCGATAGCATCGAGGTATTGCCGCGCCTGCGTGCCCGCAAGAAGGGGCGCATGCAGGTTTTCCTTCAGCGCGTCGAAAAGGGAAATATCCCGTGCCTCGGCGCAGGTTTTCAGGGCATCCAGTTTCTTTTTGCCAATCTTGCGCGGCGGAGTATTGACCGTGCGCAGAAAGGCAAGATCGTCGCCCGTGGTCAGCATGCGCAAATACGAAACAATGTCCTTGATTTCCTTGCGCCCGTAAAACGCGATGCCGCTGTAGATCCGGTAAGGTATCGCCTTGTCGACAAGAGATTCTTCCAGCGCGCGGGAGAGGTAATGCGCGCGATAGAGAATGGCGATGTCGCCCGGCGCGACGCCGTTCGCGCACAAGGCCGCGATTTGCGAAACGATCCATGCGGCTTCGTCGCGCTCGTTTCTGGCGTGGAAATAAAGCGGCTTTTCCCCGCTGGCCTTGACCGCGGTCAGCGGCTTGGGAAAGCGCGCGGTGTTTTTGGCGATCAGCGCCCCGGCGGCGGCCAGTATCTCGGGAGGCGAGCGGTAATTGACGGAAAGAACCAGGGTTTGCGATGCCGGATATTCCCGGTCGAAATCGAGAAAGAAGCGGGTGTGCGAGCCTCGCCAGGCGTAAATCGTCTGGTCGGGGTCGCCGACGATGAAAAGATTGCCGTGCCTCTCGGAAAGGATGCGCGCGATGCCATATTGACGGGCGCTGACATCCTGGAATTCGTCCACCATGACGTATTGCATCCGCTCCGCCCATTTCCGGCGAATATCCGGAAAGCGGCCGAGAATATAAGCGGCGAAATTTATCAGGTCGTTGAAATCGCAGCCGAAGCATTTCTTTTGCTCGTAGAGATAGCGAAGAAAGATTTCCTCGTCGCGGCTGCCCGCATGCAATGCCCGCTCGCGCAAGGCTTCGTTATCCAGTTCGTGAATATTGGCGATGTAATTCACGGCAAAGAGTTTCCGGGCCTCCAGCACATCGTCCAGCGTGCGCTGGATGGTGGTGTCGCGCAAACCGAGGCCCATTTCGGCGAATATCCTGAGCAGGATTTGTTTCTGATCCTCGACATCGAGAATGAGGAAGTTCTTCGGATAATTGAGAACGTGAATATCTTCCTTGAGCAATTGCACGCAAAAAGCGTGAAAAGTGCAAATCAGGCCGAGATCGCGGTCGCCGAGCGCCGCCCGCACCCGGCGTTTCATTTCACCGGCCGCGCGATTGCTGAAGGTGGCGCAAAGAATGTTCCTGGGCGCAATGCCGAGCGTGGAAACCAGATGGCAATAGCGCGCGGCAAGGGCGCGGGTCTTTCCCGTTCCCGGCCCGGCGATGACGCGCAGGGCACCTTCGGTCGTTTCCGCCGCCTGCCGTTGCGCCTGGTTCAAGCCGCCGAGGAAATCACTCACCCGTGCTCCGTTCGCTTTCCGCCGGGTCGCTCCCGGCTTCGGCCCGTGCCCGCATGCGCGCGAGTTTGCGCGGGCAGGGATTATCGCAATCGCATTCCATCCCGAGCAGGGCGAGGCCGCCGCAACTGCCGGTGATCGGGCGGCGTCCGAAGATGACGCCGATGGCCATGACGGCGACGACGGCGAGGATGACGAGAAAGGTGACGAGGAGGGTATTCATGAAAGGTGCGTTCCGTCGAAAGGCGGCAGGGCGTCAACGATACCCCGCCTCCGGGCCTTGTCAAAGGATGAACGAGCCGCCGGGCCGCCTACCCGGCCTTGCCTTCTGGCACGTACCTTGCTCGCATTCGTCCGGACACAGACCGATAAGGGCAAAGACCATGGCAACTCCGGTTTCCGGCAACATGTCGAAGCTTGCCGCCTCCGGCGCGGCGTTCAATGCCGACACCTTTCGTGGCGGCGCGGGAACAGCTGGCAGTTTTTCCGATCTGCTGCGCGGCCAGATTCAAGCCGCCAATGACACGCCCGCCCCGACTCCGGCAGCGAGCACGGCGCGCGTGCGCCAGCCGGATCGCACGTCGATGCGCGAGCCTTCGCACGCCTTCGCCCCCACGCCATCGACCCGGCAAGAACCGACGCACGACGTGCCGTCCGCTGATGAAAAGCCGCAGGACGGCGCAGCCGTCCCGGCTGACGGTGCGCCCTGCGAAACGGGCGCACCGCCCGACGACACGGTGGCCGACGATGCCCTCCCCGTCCTCGCCGAAACACCTATCCAGGCCAACGATGTCGTCCCCGTCCCCGCCGAGACGCCCATCCAGGCCGCCGATGTCGTCCCCGTCCCCGCCGAAACCCCCATCCAGGCCGCCGATGCCGTCGTCACCCCGGTTTTACCGGCAACGATTGCCGCTCCGCCAGAGGCGCTTGCCGACGCGGACGGCCCCGCGGCGGAAGAACCCGACATCGAGACGCCGCCCCGCAACGCCAAACGGCACGGGCACGCCCTCACGGCGTCCGGCACCGGCACCGGCACCGGCACGAATCCCGCCGAAAGCGGCACGAGCGCCAAAACAACGGCATCCCGTGCCGAGGCGGCGATCACGGCCAGCCAAACGACGAACCTCCCCGGCTCGCAGGCGGACGCTCTCGCGGCACGCGCGGGCATGGGCGCGCAAACCGCCCCGCCGGATGCCAGCCTTGCATCCGCGCCGATGCCGAACGCCTTGCGAACCCCCACCCAGGAAAGCGCCGCCCTGCCCCGGTTCGCCATTCCCGCCGCCACCGGGCAACGCGCCTGGGCCGAAGAAGCGGGCAACAAGATCATGTGGATGCTCGGGCGAGCCGAAAGCCGGGCCGAACTCATCCTCACCCCGCCCCATCTCGGCAAGGTGGAAGTTTCGATCAACCTCAACGGCGATCAAACCACGGCCCAGTTCCTCGCCTCCTCGCAGGCGGCGCGCGAGGCGCTGGAACAGGCCATGCCGCGCCTGCGCGAATTGCTCGCCCAGGCGGGGATCGACCTCGGCAACGCCAGCGTCGATACTTCCGCCGAGGGCCGCACACAGGACGGCGACACTGCCCGCGCGACCCGCCGCGCCAGCCCCGGCGGCGCAAGCAATGATGACGGCAATGACAATGCTGCGGGCGTCACATCCGCGAACCGGACAAGGTTGGATAATGGACTGATCGACACCTTCGCCTGAAGCCATCGAATAAGGGGCGCTCCGTCCCACTTTTCCTCGCTTGGCGGGCGGCGTCGGCAAGTGATAATCCCGGCAGGAAAGGAGAATCCAGATGGCGCAAGCAGCCAAACCCCCCGCCAAACAGGACGTTGCGGCGGCAACGCCCGCGCCCAAACGCAGCACCAAGCTGTTGTTGATTATCGTGTTGGTCGCGGTGTTCGTGCTTTTGATCGCGGCACTGGGCGTCGTCACCCTGATAGCACTGAAAAAAAACAGCGGCAAGCACGAAGCCGCCGCGCCGCCGCCCGTACCGGAAGTCAGCATTTTCAACCTCGACAAACCGCCGGTATTTGCCCAGATCGACCCTTTCACCGTCGATCTGCGCGGCGAAAACGGCGAGGACAGCCATTATCTGCAAACGGTCATCGCCCTGCGGGTGGCCGATCAGCGCACCGCCGACGCGCTCAAGGGCTGGATGCCCGAAATCCGGCATCGCATCAATATGATCATTTCGTCGAAACGGCCCGAGGACATCCAAAGCAGCGCCTCCCGCGAGGCGCTGGCAACCGAAATACAGGCGCAGATCAATACCACGCTCGGCGTTCCACCGCCGCCGCCGGGTTCCCAAGCCCTGGTACAGCCGCCGATCCAGGCAGTGCTGTTCAATTCTTTCATCATCCAGTGAAGGCCATATCGTGGCTTCGGATTTTCTCTCGCAAGAAGAAGTCGACGCCCTGCTGCGCGGCGTCAACGGCGAAACCGACGAACCCGCCGTCACCGAGGAGGAACAGGGCGGCGTCCGGGCCTACAACATGGCCACCCAGGAGCGCATCGTGCGTGGGCGCATGCCCACCATGGAGCTTATCAACGAACGCTTTTCGCGCTACTTGAGGATCGGGTTCTTCAATTACATGCACCGCAATGTCGAAGTGTCGGTCGGCCCGATCAAGGTGCAGAAATACGCCGAATTCGTGCGCAACCTGGTCGTGCCCACCAATCTCAACCTCGTGCTCGCCAAACCCTTGCGGGGCACGGGGCTGGTGGTGTTCGAGCCGACGCTGGTCTTCATCGTCATCGACAATATGTTCGGCGGCGACGGGCGTTTCCATACCCGCGTCGAAGGCCGCGATTTCACCCAGACCGAGCAGCGCATCATCCAGGGCATGCTCGATGTGGTATTTACCGAATACGGCAAGGCATGGGCACCCGTTTTCCGCCTCGATCTCGAATACGTGCGTTCGGAAATGAATTCGCAATTCGCCAATATCGCCACGCCCTCCGAAATAGTGGTCGCCACGGCTTTCACGCTGGAAATGGGCGACGTCCAGGCCGAAATGCACATCTGCTTTCCCTATTCGATGCTGGAGCCGATCCGCGACCTGCTCTATTCGACGATGCAAAGCGACCATCTCACCCAGGACAGGCGCTGGGTCAATCTGTTGTCGCAGGAATTGCAGGGCGCGGAAATCGAACTGGCCTGCAATCTCGGCACGGCCAGCGCCACCCTGCGCGACATCGTCAATATGCGCGTCGGGGACGTGATCCCGCTCGACGTTCCGCCGCTCCTGCAAGCGACGGTCGATGAAGTCCCTGTGCTCGAATGCCGCTCCGGCACCCGGAACCGACAATACGCGATCATGGTCGAGCGCATGATCGGCAGCAGCGAACCCCTCAACAAGCTCGCGGGAGGCAGCAATAATGGCTGATGACGAAAACATCGAAACCCCGGTCGCCGAGGACGATTGGGCCGCGGCCATGCAGGAGCAAGCCGCGAGCGAACAGGCTGCGGGCGCGGAAGGCGAAGGTAGCGGCACCGCCGAGGACGACTGGGCGGCGGCCATGCAGGAGCAGGCCGAGCACGAACGCCAGCTCGACCCCGAGGCGGCGCAGGTCGCCGCCGACCTGGCCTCCGCCGCGACCGAGTCGCCCTACCAGGCCAAACCGGCCAGCCAGCTTTTCGAGGATCTGGGCAATGGCGGGCCGAAACCCGGTTCGCTCAACGATTTCGACATGATCCTCGACATCCCCGTGCAGATCACCGTCGAACTGGGCCGTACCAAACTCTCGATCCGCAATCTGCTGCAACTGGCGCACGGCTCGGTCGTGGAACTCGACGGCCTGGCGGGCGAGCCGATGGATGTGCTCATCAACGGCACCCTGATCGCGCAAGGCGAGGTCGTGGTCGTCAACGACAAGTTCGGCATCCGCCTCACCGACATCATCACCCCCGCCGAACGCATACGGAAAATCCACCACTGACCGATCCCGTGAATACGCCGAACCACGCCACGAACGCCTCCGCCCCCGTTCCGGCACGTCCGCCGCGCGCGCGCCGCGCGTCCGCGATCTTCGCGCTGGCACCGGCCTTCGCCCTCCCCGGCCAGTGCCTCGCCGACACCCCGGCGTCCCCGGTTCCCGATGCGTTCTCCAGCATCGGGCAAATGCTGTTCGGCCTGCTGGCCGTGCTCGCCCTCCTCATCGCCGCCCTGTGGCTGCTGAAGCGCCTCTCCGCGCCCGCACGCGGCGGCGGCCTGCTGCGCGTCATTGCCGCCGCTGCGGTCGGCCCGCGCGAACGGGCCGTGCTGCTCGAAACAGGCGGCAAGATCATCCTGCTCGGCGTCACCTCGAACAACGTGCGCACCCTGCACGTTTTCGGGCGCGATGACTTCGACCTGCCCGCTGCCGTCCCGGCATCGCCCGCCGGAGCGCCCGCCGCCGCCTTCGCCAGCCGTCTGCGCCAGGCCCTGAAAGGACGCCGCGATGCGGGCTAAAACCTTCCTCGCCGCCGCCCTTCTCCTCCTCGCCCTCGCGCCGCTGGCCGTCTACGCGCAGGAAGTGGATCTACCGGGCCTGCCCGCATTCGCCGCCACCCCCGGCCCCGACGGCACGACCACCTACAGCCTGTCGGTACAAACCCTGCTGCTGCTCACGCTCCTGAGCTTCATCCCGGCCATGGTACTGATGATGACGAGCTTCACCCGCATCATCATCGTCCTCGCCCTGATGCGCCAGGCCATGGGCACGCAAACCTCGCCGCCCAACCAGGTCTTGCTCGGGCTGGCGCTTTTCCTCACCTTCTTCATCATGTCCCCCGTGGCGCAACAGGTCTACACCGACGCCTACCTCCCGATGTCCGAAGGCAGCATCGGACTCGACCAGGCTCTGGCGCGCGCGTCCGTGCCGATGCGCGCCTTCATGCTGCACCAGATCCGCGAATCCGACCTCTCCCTTTTCACCGAAATGGCGAAAGTCGAGCCGGTCGAAAAAGCCGAAGAACTGCCGATGCACGTCATCATTCCCGCCTTCGTCACCTCGGAAGTCAAGACTGCCTTCCAGATCGGCTTCATCGTCTTCATCCCCTTCATCATCATCGACATGGTGGTCGCCTCGGTACTGATGTCGATGGGGATGATGATGATGTCGCCGATCATCGTCTCCCTGCCCTTCAAACTCATGCTCTTCGTACTCGTCGACGGCTGGAGCCTCATCATCGGCTCGCTGGTGCGAAGCTTCGCCGCCGCCTAGGAATCCCGCCATGACCCCCACCGCCGTCATCGACCTTGGCCGCCAGGCCGTCGAAATCACCCTGCTGGTATCGGCCCCCCTCTTTCTCGCGGCGCTCATCACCGGCCTCATCGTCAGCATCTTCCAGGCCGCCACCCAGATCAACGAAATGACGTTGACATTCGTCCCCAAAGTTGTGGCGATCTTCATCACCCTGGTGCTGGCCGGGCCGTGGATGATTACGATGATTACCGACTTCATGCGGCGAATCTTCAGCAACATTCCGGCGATGATCGGCTGAAGGCGCGGCCATGCTCAGCGTCACCTCGGCGCAGCTCGACGCCTGGCTGGCGGCGTTCATATTCCCGCTTGCGCGCCTGCTCGGGCTGCTCATGGCCGCCCCGGTCTTTTCCACGCGGGGCATGCCGATGCGTGTCCGGCTCGCCGTGGGCCTCGGCATCGCCCTCGCCATACTCCCCGCCGTGCCGTCGATGCCCGACATCGCGCCGGGATCGGGCATCGGCCTGCTCATCATGGGCGAGCAGGTCTTCATTGGCGCGGCCATCGGCTTCGTCATCCGCCTCATCTTCGCCGCCATCGACCTTGCCGGTTCCTTCATCGGCATGCAGATGGGCCTTTCCTTCGCCCTGTTCTTCGACCCCAACTCCGGCGGCCAGAGCGCCGTGCTCGCCGACTTCATGAGCATGGTCGCCACCCTGCTTTTCCTTGCCCTGGACGGTCATCTGGTCATGATCCGCCTGCTGGCACACAGCTTCGAATGGCTGCCGGTCGGCGTGGGCCTCGCGGGCCAGGGCTGGAGCCTCATTCCCCGCGCGGGCGCAGCCATCTTCTCCACCGGCCTGCTGCTTTCGCTGCCGCTCCTTGCGGTACTGCTCGTCACCAACGCCGCCCTCGGCGTCCTCACCCGCGCCGCGCCCCAACTCAACCTTTTCGCCATCGGCTTCCCGGTCACGATGCTGACGGGTTTTTCCGCCCTCGTCCTTCTCATGAACAATTTCGGGCCGGTCGTGCAAAGCCTGTTCGAGCATGGCTTCGAGGCCGTACCGGCGCTGCTCGACGCGCTCTCGCCGACGGCGAGATGAGGCGGGCAATACCCCGTTCCAGGGCAGGAGATACTGGACAAGCGTCATTGCGAGGCGCGAAGCGCCGTGGCAGTCCACACGTCACATTGGATTGTCCAGTTTACGTCCCGGAATCGCCTCCGGTTTTTGTTGCGTGGTTTGCTTTGGAATCTCGAAAACCTCGATAGCACTACGTTTCAGGAATAATTTGTTACTGTTGGGCTGAAACGCAAGTTTGTAGCCACTGTTGGCATCCCAACCCACAGAGGGAAAATCGTATTGCCCGACAAGGCTGCTCGTGCCAATATTCCATACGCGGAGGGAACCTTTGTCATCGTAACCGGCCAGCCAGCCATCATCCGATAAGGCCAGAGCAACAAGTCGGCCAGGCGTACTTGCTTCCAGTTCAAGCTGGAACGGCTCGATGCGATAAACCCGCACATTATTTTCGACGCCAATGGCAAATCGTTTGCCGTCAGGGGAAAGCGCCAATACTTCAAGATATTCGGGATATTTCCCGAATATCCCCCGGAGACGCTTGCTGCAATGCCCGATTTCTTTTCTTTCCGGCCAGCGCCAGAGCGTGCATTTGTAGTTCGCCGTGGAAAGGCCAATTACATGGTGATTATCCGGCGTAACAACGATTGAATTTCCAATACTGGTTGCGTCTTTCCAAACTTCTATCGTGTCGTTGAGTGGATCGAAAATCACGGTTTTCTGTTTCGGATACGTAATGATCCGGTTGTCGGGTGTTAATGTAGGAACTATGTGCCACTTGGGTTCAAGAACACGAATCTTGGCGGGGTAGTATTTTCCGGTGCGCCAGTCGATCAGGCCATTGCTAGAGGCAATGTAATTCTTGTTGGAGGAAACGAAGGCATTATAGGAAATTTCGTCGATGATTGATGCGCTGACTTCCTGCGGCGGATGAATCGTCCGAACATGGACACGAATATCGTTTTCTATCAAGGTTCTTCCAACGAAGTACCAAGTATTTGCATCAATGTAGCCCAAATCATATATGTTCGCTCTCATACCGAGAGAAGTTGTGTTCTCCATCGTTGCGGAAGGCTCGTCCTTGCGCTCATAGTGTTTCTCCATCGGTGTATAATCGCTTGTGCTATACAACCCCACGCTGTAATCGATCCCGGCGATAAACGTATTGCCGTCTTCCGAAAGCGCGAAAAAAATAACGCCGATCGGCAAATCCGCCGACTCAATCTTTGTCAATTCGGGTATTGGCTGAGACCCGGATTCGGCGGCAAGAGGCGCGCTCAGACATCCCAACAACAGCGTGGTTCGCAAGAACAAGAATAGCGTCAGGGAGCGGCACATGATTTCCTCTGTATCATTTCCCGTGGCAGCGACATAGCCGAATCTGCCCTGGCATGACCTTGAGATTGCCGAGGCGACCTTCGCCAGTAAGCGCCAGATCGAGCACGTAGGCTGCGAAATCATCGGGTTTTTCGCGCGCGATGCAGTACATAAACGCCGCTGGGCCGCATAGGGAAGAACCACCTTGATTGATGAGCGTGGGGGCGTCACGCCTGTCTTCCACAGATCTGACAAACTTTTTTCGCTCATCCCTGATCTCCGGAGCCGTCGAAGCCTTTCCATCAATGCACTTGAACGCCAGCTTCCTGCTGATGTCCAGAACCGCGTTTTTCTTGCTCTCGAACGTCGATGCCATGTCATCTCCCCTTTGCAGCATGCGGCTTTCGCCATCGCGCGAAACCACCAAACCGGATGATTGAAATTTCCGCCAAGACTGTACGCATCGACCAGTCTATCGTCAACGCATTGACATCCCCCGCCGCAATGCCATACAGTGCCGCGCATTCGTCCGCGGCGATGTGTTTTTCATGGCGGCGGTTTTCAACGATTACAAAGGAGCGGGCACCATGTCGGAGATATACGTCAAAATCGAAGGCATCGAAGGCGAATCCAAGGACGCCAAACACAAAGGCTGGATCGACGCGATCAACCTCAGCTACGGCGTTTCGCAATCCTCTTCGATGTTTACCGGCGGCGGCGGGGTGGGAAAGGCCGATTTCAGCGGCGTGAGCTTTTCGCATTATTTCGACCGGGCGTCGCCGAATCTTTTCAACTATTGCGCCGCGGGCAAGCACATCCCGAAGGTGGAAATATCGGCCTGCAAATCGGGCGGCGGGCAGCAGGAATTTGCACATATCACGCTGACCGACGTGATCGTGAGCGGGGTAACGCCGAACGGCAATGCCGGTTCGATGTGGGTGGAGGCGGTGACTCTGTCCTATTCGCGGATCGTGATCGAGGTCAAGGAGCAAAAGCAAGATGGCTCCACGGCAGCCGGGATTTCCGGCGGGTGGGATGTCAAGGAAAACAAGGCTGTCGGTTGATGACTCGGATTGCCGTCATTGCGAGGGGCGAAGCGCCGTGGCAATCCAGACGGCGCGTGGCCTCAGGTTGCTTCGCTTCGTGCGCAGGGTTGAGTGCCGCCGTTGCGAGCGTAGCGGGGTCCTGAAAATGACGATGAGCATTTTCAGAAATCGCCGCATGCGTTCTTGAAAATAGTCATGAACATTCTCAAAAATAGTCATGAATATTTTTGGAAATAGTCATGAACATTTTTGAAAATAATCGTACTCATTTTCCGAATATCTGCCATAAGCCCGCAAGCGTTTGTTTTATTTATAGAAAATCAACTTCGTGAGGCTCATGTAAAGCCGACCGTCATTGCGAGGCGCGTAGCGCCGTGGCAATCCATATGCCCGTGATTCCCGCAACGCCGCCCGCCAGTGCGGGTAGTCGCCGCCGTCTGGATTGCCACGGGCCTGCGGCCCTCGCAATGACGGGGTGGGAGATTCGTCATTGCGAGGCGCGCAGCGCCGTGGCAATCCATACGGCCCCACGAGGACAATAGCCGCGCCGTTTGCGCTGTGTTTTTTACTGTCGCGCCACCGTCCGCCGCATTTTCGGCGCGCGCTCGCGTTCCTGCTCCTTCCCTTTCGGCACGGGCGTCCCCGCAAGGCGGCAGGCTTCGGCTTCCGGCAGTTCCATCCACATGCCGCGCTTGAGCCGGGGTGGCAGTTCGATCGGGCCGTAACGCACCCGCATCAGGCGGCTGACGGTAAGGCCGACGGCCTCGAACATGCGGCGGATTTCCCGGTTGCGCCCCTCCGAGAGGGTGACGCGGTACCAGTGATTGACGCCTTCGCCGCCTTCGCGCCGCAGGGTGTCGAACCGGGCAGGGCCGTCTTCAAGGGCGATGCCGGTGGTAAGGCTCCGGATTTGCTCGTCGGTAAGTTCGCCGAGCAGCCTGACCGCATATTCGCGGTCGATGCCGTGGCTCGGATGCATGAGGCGATTGGCAAGGCCGCCGTCGTCGGTGAAAAGCAGCAGGCCGGAAGTGTTGAAGTCGAGACGGCCTATCGCCAGCCAGCGCCCCCGCCGCAGAACCGGCAGGCGTTCAAAGACGGTGGGGCGGCCCTCGGGGTCGTGCCGGGAGACGATTTCGCCTTCGGGTTTGTGGTAGAGCAGTACGCGGGGCGCGCGCGCGCCGAAGCGCAACGACACCAGGCGACCATTGAGTTTGACGCGGTCGCCGGGGCCGATTTTCTGCCCCGGCCCGGCAGGACGGTCGTTGACGAGGATGCGGCCTTCTTCCACCCATTCCTCGATCTGGCGGCGCGAGGCCAGCCCGGCGCGGGCAAGGACTTTTTGCAGGCGCTCGGGTTCGATGCCGGTGTGGTGGCGGTCAGGGCCGCCGCGAGGCGGGCGCGGCGCGGGCACGGGGGCTTCTTCCCCGCCGTTTTCGCCACGCCGCGCGATGCGCCGCCGGGTGCGGCGGGAATCTTCACTCGGTTGGCGCAGCGGTGTCCGTTTCGAGGTGCGCGGTGTCGACAAGATCCATCATCCTTTCAATTTCGGGCAGCGCAGGCAGTTCAGTCAGGCCGCGCAAGCCCATGTCGTCGAGAAAGCGTTTCGTGGTGGCGAAAAGCGCAGGGCGGCCCGGCGTGTCGCGGTGGCCGACGACGTCGATCCAGCCGCGCGATTCCAGCGTCTTGAGCACGCCGGGCGAGACGGCGACGCCGCGTATGTCTTCGATGTCGCCGCGCGTCACCGGCTGGCGGTAGGCGATGATGGCCAGCGTTTCCATGACCGCGCGCGAATAACGCGGCGGTTTTTCGTTCTTCAGGCGATCCAGGTAGACCTGGTAGTCGGGCCGCGTCTGGAAACGCCAGCCGCTGGCGGTCTGCGCCAATTCCACGCCGCGCCCGGCCTGTTCCCAATCGGCGCGCAGTTCTTCGAGCAGGCGACGCACGAGCTCGCCGCCCGGCTCCGGCTCGAACAGCAGGCGCAGGACGGTCACGGTCAGCGGCACGGCACTGGCGAGCAGGGCAGCTTCGATGACACGTTTGTAATCTTCGGGGCCGGTGAGTTGCAAGGGCGGGCGCACGGGCGCGTCGCCGCCTTCCACGCCGCTGGCTTCGTCGTCCGGCGTGGCGTCATTGTCCGGCGTGGCATCATCGTCGGCTTCGGCGGGCACGGCGGTGTCTTCCGCCTCCGGCGTGGTTTCCCGCACTTTCTCGCCCATGGCTTCGTCTTCTTCAGGCTTGCGCATCGGCCAGTTTCACGTAAATCGGCGCGAACGCCTCGTTTTGGGTGATGACCACCATGGTTTCCTTGACCAGTTCGAGCACGGCGAGAAAACTCACCACCAGGCCCGCCGCGCCTTTTTCCACGTCGAACAGGGTATCGAAAACGACGAAGGCTCCACCATGCAATTTGCGCAGGATGATCGTCATGTGCTCGCGCACCGACAATTGTTCGCGCCCGATGCGGTGATGCTGCACGAGCCGCGCCCGCTTCATCAGGCGCAGCCACGCCAGTTGCAGGTCATGCAGGCTGACTTCGGGCATGCGTTCGACGATCTTTTCCGCAACGAACACGCTGACGCGCTCGAAGTCGCGCCCGGCGCGCGGCAAGGCGTCGAGCCGCGCCGCGGCGAGTTTGGTCTGTTCGTATTCGAGCAGACGCCGCACCAGTTCGGCGCGCGGGTCGATTTCGACCGATTCTTCGCGCGGCGGGCGGGGCAGCAGCATGCGCGACTTGATTTCGAGCAGCATCGCCGCCATCAGCAGATACTCCGCCGCCAGTTCCAGATTGGTCGCGCGCATGGCTTCGACATATTCGAGATATTGCGCGGTGAGCGGTGCCATCGGGATGTCGAGCACGTTGAGATTGGCGCGGCGGATGAGATAGAGCAGCAGGTCGAGCGGCCCCTCGAAGGCTTCGAGGAATACCCGCAGCGCATCGGGCGGGATGTATAAATCCTTGGGCAGTTCGAGCACGGGTTCGCCGTACAGGCGGGCGGGCGCGTTTCCGCCGCCCTCGCCGGGCATGGGAGGCTGTTCCTGCCCTGCCGTTTCCATTGCCGCCGTGCTTTCCGTCATTCCGGCCTCAGTGTCCGAACAACATCATCAGGAGCGCCATGAAAACGTCCAGCAACGGCCCGAGTACGACGCCGAGCAGGCCCGTGAACAACAGCGCCAGCAGTATCAGAAAGCCGAACGGTTCGATGCGGGCGTATTTCCGGGCCAGACGATCCGGCAGCAGGCTGACGGCGATGCGCCCGCCGTCGAGCGGCGGAATCGGCAGCAGGTTGAGCAGCATCAGTACGCCGTTGATGGAGATGCCCGCCATGGCCATCACGGAGACGCTGTACGCATAACTGCCTGGTGTGCCTCCGCCCGAGAACGCATGCACGAACGCCCATCCCAACGCCATGAGCAGGTTTGAGAGCGGCCCGGCGGCGGCCACCCAGAGCATGTCGGCCTTGGGCTGGCGCAGCCGGTTGAAGTTGACGGGTACCGGCTTTGCCCAACCGAACAGAATCCCGCCGCCACCTATTGTGCTGGAAAACAGATAAAGGCTCAGCGGCACGACAATCGTCCCGATCGGGTCGATGTGGCGCAGGGGGTTGAGCGTGATCCGTCCGGCCCGTTCGGCGGTGGGGTCGCCGAAAGCGCGTGCCACGTAGCCGTGCGCCGCCTCATGCACCGTGATGGCTAGTATCACCGGCAAGGCCCAGATCAGGATACTCATGGCGACAGGCCGAAAGGTTCGAGACGCCCGCGCCCTGCCCGCAGCAGCACCGGCGCGCCGCTGGAGAGGTCGATGACGGTGCTCGCCTCGGGGCGGCACGAGCCGGCCTCGATCACCAGGTCGAGATCCTTTTCCAGCCGCTCGCGGATTTCCACGGCATCGGTGAGCGGCATGTCTTCGCCCGGCAGAAGCAGGGTCGACGAGAGCATCGGTTCGCCCAGTTCTTCGAGCAGTGCCGCGACCACCGGATGCTGGGGCACCCGGATGCCGATGGTTTTGCGCTTCGGATGGAGCATGCGGCGCGGCAGCTCCCGCGTGCCTTCCAGGATGAAGGTGTACGGGCCGGGCGTGGTCGCTTTGAGCAGGCGATATTGCACGTTGTCGACGCGGGCGAAGGTGGCGATCTCGGACAGGTCGCGGCACAGCAGGGTGAAATGGTGACGCTCGTCCACGTCGCGCAGGCGGCGGATGCGGTCGAGCAGGGGCGCGTCGCCGAGATGCCCGCCGAGCGCATAGGCGGAATCGGTCGGAAAGGCGATCAGGCCGCCCGCGCGGATGATACCGGCGGCCTGGCGAACCAGCCTGGCTTGCGGCGACTCCGGATGCAGGGAAAAAAACTGGGCCATTAATAAAAGCAGTCGATGAGGGGAAAACGGCGCTTCACGGCAGCCGCGACCATACCGGCGTCAGATCGGGCGGCAGCGGTTTGCAGCGACCGACATCCACCGCGCTCTCCGTTTCGCCATGGAAATCCGACCCGCGCGAGGCCAGCAGTCCGCGCCGACGGGCAAGACTGGCGAAGCGCAACATATCTTCCTGCGTATGTGCCCCCGCCACCACTTCGACGGCTTCGCCGCCCGCGGCGATGAAATCGGCGACGAGTTTATCGAATGCCGCCGAGGAAAGGCGATGATAACGCGCCGGATGCGCAATGACCGCAATACCGCCCGCGCCGCGAATCCAGGCCACCGCCTCGTCGAGATTCGCCCACGCATGCGAGACAAAGCCCGGCTTGCCGCGCGCGAGGTAGTGCTCGAACACGGTGCCGACATCGGGCATCAGGCCGCTGGCGACGAAATGGCGTGCAAAATGCGCGCGCCCGATCATCTCCGGATTGCGCGCGAACCGGCGCGCGCCCGCCAGCGCATCGCGCAGGCCAATCCGTTCGAGTTCATCGGCCATCCGCTGCGCGCGCGCTTCGCGGCCCCCGCGCACGCCCGCCAGACCGGCGAGCAGCGCCGGATTTTGCGGGTCGACCCCGAGGCCGACGATATGGATGGTCGTGTCATCGACATACGATACGGAAATTTCGACGCCCGCCACGAAACGCAGCCCCAGCGCCGCCGCCTCCCGCGCCGCCTCGGTTACTCCGGCCAGTTCGTCGTGATCGGTCAGGGCCAGCAGTTCCACCCCGTTTGCATGTGCGCGCCGCACCAGCGCGGCAGGATCGAGACAACCGTCGGAAACGGTGGAGTGGCAGTGCAGGTCGGCGTTCATCGCGCGATGATAGCAAACCGCGCGCCCGATCCGTCCGGCAGGGTACAGACAAAGACTGAAGCCAGGCCACGGTGCTTATCCGGGCAAAGCTTCCAGTCTCCTGGATGCCATGCTCGGCAAGCGTCGGCCCTCCTTCGTCGCGTTGCCCTGCAAGGCCACCCCGCACTACCTCCAGGACATCCTTGACCAGCGGTCGGCCCAGGCCGTCGCGTTCAACGCCGACACCAGCGCGTTGATGATCCACGAAAGGCGCGGTTTCACTCCCATTCGATTGTCGCGGGCGGTTTGCTCGATACGTCGTAGGTAACGCGGTTGATGCCGCGTACTTCGTTGATGATGCGGTTCGATACCCGCTTGAGGAGCGCATAGGGAAGCTCCGCCCAGTCAGCAGTCATGAAGTCGGTCGTCTGCACGGCACGCAGGGCGATGACGTAGTCGTGTGTGCGACCGTCGCCCATGACGCCGACGCTTTTCACCGGCAGGAAAACGGCAAAGGCTTGGCTGGTAAGTTCGTACCAGCTTTTGCCGCTGTGGGGTTCGATGGTGGAACGCAGTTCATCGATGAAGATTGCATCGGCGGCGCGCAGGAGGTCGGCGAAATCCGGCCTGACCTCGCCGAGGATGCGCACGCCCAGGCCGGGGCCGGGGAAGGGATGGCGGTAAACCATGTCGTGCGGCAGGCCGAGGGCGAGGCCGAGTTCGCGCACTTCGTCCTTGAAAAGTTCGCGCAGGGGTTCGAGCAGCTTCAGGCCGAGGGTTTCGGGCAGGCCGCCGACGTTGTGGTGGCTTTTGATGGTGGCGGCCTTGCGCGTTTTCGCACCGCCGGATTCGACGACATCGGGGTAGATCGTGCCCTGGGCAAGCCAGCGGGCATTGGCGAGTTTCTTCGCTTCCGCCTGGAATACTTCGACGAATTCCGCGCCGATGATCTTGCGTTTGCGTTCGGGGTCGGTCACGCCCGCGAGCTTCGCCATGAATTGCGCGGAGGCATCGACGTGAATGACTTTCGCGTGCAGCCGCCCGGCGAACATGTCCATGACCATGCGCCCTTCGTTGAGCCGCAACAGGCCGTGATCGACAAAAACACAGGTGAGACGGTCGCCGATGGCGCGATGGATGAGCGCCGCCGCGACTGAGGAATCGACTCCGCCGGAGAGGCCGAGCACGACTTCTTCGTCGCCAGTCTGCGCGCGGATGCGGGAGACGGCTTCGTCGATGTAGTCGCCCATGATCCAATCCCCGGCGCAGCCGCAGATGTTGCGCACGAAGCGGGCGAGCATGGCCGCGCCTTGCACGGTGTGGGTGACTTCGGGGTGGAACTGCACGGCGTAGTAGTTGCGCGCGGCGTCGAACATGCCCGCGATGGGGCAGCCCGCCGTCGAGGCCATCAGGGTGAAGCCGGGGGGGAGTTTCGTCACCTTGTCGCCGTGGCTCATCCATACCTTGAGCATGCCGTGGCCTTCGGCGCTGGTGAAGTCGGCGATGCCATCGAGCAAGGGGCTGTGGCCGTGCGCCCGTACTTCGGCATAGCCGAATTCGCGCGCGTCGCTCCAACTGACTTCGCCGCCGAGTTGCGTCGCCATCGTCTGCATGCCGTAGCAGATGCCGAGCACCGGCACGCCCCGTTCCCAAACCGCTTGCGGCGCACGTAGTTGATGGTCTTCGTAGGTGCTGGCGTGGCTGCCCGAGAGGATGATGCCTTGCGGGGCGAATTCGCGGATGAAGGCGTCGCTCACGTCGTTGGGGTGGATTTCGCAATAGACGCGGGCTTCGCGCACGCGGCGGGCGATGAGTTGCGTGACTTGTGAGCCGAAGTCGAGGATGAGGATTTTCTGGTGCATGAGGGGCAGGGGGCGAAATACGCGGATGACGGTAGCCGGGATTCTACATTGCGAGGCGTGCAGCGCCGCCCGTCAGTGCCGATGGTCGCCGCCGTATGGATTGCCGCGGGCCTTCGGCCCTCGCAATGACGGAGTGGGAGATTCGTCATTGCGAGCGAAGGCTTGGGGCATTGCGATGCCCGCTATACCCGTCATTGCGAGGCGCGCAGCGCCGTGGCAATCCATGTGTCCGTGATTCCCGCAATACCGCCCGCCAGTGCGGGTAGTCGCCGCCATGTGGATTGCCACGGGCCTTCGGCCCTCGCAAT
>JAISNX010000101.1 GCA_031276015.1 Azoarcus sp. | reverse complement strand
GCATCAGCGTTGTTTCAGATCTTTGGGCCGCCAAGGTTTCAAATCGCGTTTGCTCTCCCGATCCAGGCATGGTCGAGCAAGCGGCAAGCAGCGCCGTGAAGCTTGCGAGGAGTGTCTTTGCTTGCGCTTTCACTCCACCACACCTCCAAAGCCGGTTGATCGTAGAGTTGGTGGGGCGTCGGGCGGAGCGCATGTGTCGTTCGTGATCGTTTCCCCTGTTTGAGCCAATGTGGCGCGCAGAGGCAAGTAGCGGTCAAGTGGCTCCGAATCGCTATCGAACAAAGTGCGGTTATATGCCGCGCTGAGTGGTACGGTCAAAAACGACTCGCTGTGGATTGCCGCGCTTCGCTCGCAATGACGAGGGTTTTGGGCATTGCGAGCGAAGCGGTGCCGCCAGTACGTTCTTCCCCGCGAACGCTATCAGCATCGGGCGGGGAGACGTTCATTTCGGTTCTTTAGTCCTTGCCTGGCAAGACTTCCACTTCCGGTTCGCCGTCGTCACCTTTTTGCAGCGGTTCCAGACCTTGTTCCGGCTCCGACTCCGACACTAATTCCCAATCCAGATCCGATTCCGGCTTCGCCGCGGGTGCCCGTTCCGGCACGACCAATTCCCAATCCGACGCGGGTTCCGACATCGACTCCAAGGCTGGCTCCGACGCAAGTTCTGACGCCGGTTCCGACTGTTCGCCGCCGTCCTCGTCCTCATCACTCGCGCTTTCCATCTCGTCCGCTGCTTGCAAAGACTTTTTGTCGGTTTCGGTCAGGGGCGCGTTTTCTTCCGTGCCGTCGCTGGTGGGAGAGGTTTCGAGCGGCCCGGTGTAGGGGCCGAGATCGTATTCGAGAATGGCGTTGAGGCACAGGATGTCGTCGACGGCGGTCAGCATGAAACCGAGCCGGGTTTCGTCCCGGTTGTCGCGCAGCAGGTATTGCAAATAAGCCTGGCATTCGCGCGTGCCCCAGAGTTGTTGCAGGCGCATCATGATGTGCGGTATTTCTTCGAGACCATGCGCCGGGTCGCGGAATTCGGCGAAGTTGTCCCAGTCGACGGTTCGTACATTGAAGGTCTTGTTCAGCTTGAGGGCGATTTTGTCGAATTCGGCGCGCTGCCCGCTCTCGCGGTAGACCTCCAGCAGTTTGAGCCACGGGGCGATGGCCGCCTTGGGGTTGTTTTCGATGAAGTTCGCCAAGGCTTCGGCGGCGCTGTTGACGCGGCCAAAGCTCAACATGATTTCGGCCAGTTCGATGGTCGAATCGTGGGCTTGCGTTTTTTCTTCCGACGCGAAAACTTCGGCGGCCCGCAAATCGAGCGCGGGCGAGGCCGGATCCCAGTCCGGCAGGGCGGGCAGCATGGGATGAACCGGGGGCGGCACGGCGGCTTCCGGCTCAAGGCCGGGCACATCGGCCCCCGCGTCCTTGTCGAGCCGCAACGCGGCTTCCGGCTGGCGTACCCGAAACAGCAGGACGACACAAAGGGCACAGGCAAATGCGGCAATCCCGGCAAGCACCCAGTCGAGCCGGGAATCTTCCTCGATTTCTTCCTGGAACGGCTGCGCGGGTTCGGCAACGGACTGCAAGGCGGCGGCCTGCTTGACCTGCTCCAGCAGCAGGGCCTGTTCTTCCACCTGCTTCAGCAAGCGGGCCTGCGTTTCGCCAAGCTCGCGGACACGCGCCTGCAAAGCCTGGACTTCCATTTGCTGCGCGGTGTTCGCGGGGTCTGGCCGCGAAGCCCTGGGTTTGGCGGAAACATCGAACGGCAGGCAAGTTGCAAGGATGCCCGCGAGCAAAACGGCAATTCCGGTTCGTTTCAGATACATGTTCGCTTGCCTGGTGACGGCGAGGCCAAAATTGTGTACCGGCTATCGTACCGCATTGTGGTCTTATGGGGCAGAGTCGATCGCGGGCAAGGCCCGGACGCCCCCGATCGAATCGGTATGCAAATGTGCGGGGAAACGGGCACGGCCACTTTGTCACTGCTAGAATGCGAGGGTTTGGGATGGCGTCGGAGGAGATACAAAAATTATGCCTAATAACGACGGGGCATCCGGAGAGGCAGGGCTGGCGCTCGAATGCGCCGTGCGCACGGACATCGGACTCGTCCGGGAACGCAACGAGGACACGGCCTGGGCCGATCCCGAACGAGGCTGGTTGCTGCTGGCCGATGGCATGGGGGGGTATCATTCGGGCGATCTGGCCTCGGCGCTGGCCGTCAATTATGTTTTGGACAATCTGCGGCTCGATGCGGCAAAAAGCGCGGTCGACAGATGTTACGACCGCGCCTGGCTGCTCGCCGCGGGCATTGCCGATGCCAATACCGCCATCCGCACCATCGCCTCGCAGTCTTTCGACAACGAGGTGATGGGGGCGACCTTCGTGGGTGCCCTGCTCGCTCCGAACGAAGTCGCCTATGCGCACATCGGCGACTCGCGTCTTTACCTGCTCCGCGACGGCGTGCTCACGCGCTTGTCGCACGATCACACCATGGTGCAGGAATACGTCGATGCGGGACGCCTTTCGGCGGACATGGCGCAAACGCTTTCCTGGCGAGGGCTGCTGACGCGCGGACTCGGAATACAGGACGATGTGGAACCTGGCACGGGCACTTGCGCATTACAGCCGGATGATCGCTTGCTGTTGTGCTCCGATGGTTTGACAGACATGGCCGACGAGGATGAAATCGCTATGCTGCTCGGCGCGCCCGCGACGGCGGAAGAGGTGGCCGCCAGTCTGGTCGAAGCCGCGAAGGCGGGCGGCGGGCGCGACAATATTTCCGTCATCGTCGCCTGGTTCGCCGGGCGGGCTTCATGACCGTGGCGGCAAGCGCCGGTAAGGACCGGATGCGCGACGCACGCGACACAAAGGATGGATGCAGGCAATGCCGAAGTTGATTCTCAGCATGGACGGACTGGTGCTCAAGGAGATCGTGCTCACCAAGGAGAGGACGTCGATCGGTCGCAAGCCGGTCAACGACATCCAGATCGACAACCTCTCCATCAGCGGCCAGCACGCCGTGATCACCCATATCCTCGGCGACGCCTTCCTCGAAGACCTCAACAGCACCAACGGCACTTATGTAAACGGGCAGCCGGTCAAGAAGCATGTCCTGCACAACAACGACGTGATCGAACTGGGCAAATACCGCATCAAGTACCAAAGCGATGCCTCCACGCAGGGCACGTCGGCGACGGAACTGGTCGATACGGCGGCGCTGAAGCCCTTCGACGCCGGAACGCTCGATCCGGTCGAGCCGCTGCCCGCCGACATGTCGACAGCCGACACGACGCTTCCGCCGACGCCCGAGCATGCCGAAACCAGTTCGATCGGCCATTTGCTCGAACATGTCGGCGTGATCCAGGTATTGAACGGCGCGAACACCGGGCAGGAACTCGAATTGAGTAAATCGGTCACGACGCTCGGCAAGCCCGGCCACCAGGTGGCGGTCATCACGCGACGCGAGCAGGGCTACTTCATCACCCACGTCGAAGGCAAGGTGTATCCCTCGGTCAATGGCAAGCAACTCGATGCACAGGCACGCAAACTCAAGGATCATGACATCATCGAAATTGCTGGCGTCAAGATGGAATTTTTCCTGCGCCCCTGAGGACGACCGTCATTGCGAGGTGCCGAACGTCACGACAATCCATGTGCCTCGTGGATTGTCGTGCCTCAAGCGTATGACATGAAGCAATTACCCCCCCCCCCCCCGCAATGACAATTACTTAATCCGGAATTTTCCGAAGGCTGTCCCCGGACACTGTGATTTCCTTCATCGCGCGCCATGCGGGCGAATGATACTGTCTGATCCAGTGGAAGGATGGTGGCGGCCCGAAAGTGGGCTGGGCAAAAAAGTCCATGAAACTTACGGTGCTTGGCTGTAGCGGCGGAATAGGCGGCGAAGATTCTCGAACGTCGTCGTTTCTTGTTGATGATGACATTCTCATCGACTGCGGAACCGGGGTCGGCGACCTGGATTTCTCCGCCCTGCGGCACATCGACCACATTTTCGTCAGCCACGCCCATATCGACCACATCGCCGCCATTCCGTTGCTGGTCGATGCCATTGGCGAAGTCTGCTATCACACGATCACGGTTTACGCGCCGCCGGGGGCACTGCACATCCTGCGGGCGCACGTGTTCAATTGGCTGGTGTGGCCGGACTTCACCTCCATTCCCAACCGCAATCATCCTTACCTGCGCTTGCAGCCGATCATGGCGGGCGAATCGGTTCGCCTGGGCGAGCGCACATTCACCGCGCTGCCGGTCTGGCACACCGTGCCCAGCGTGGCGTGGCGTCTCGACAGCGGCGCGGGCCAACTGATCTACTCGGGAGATACCACCTACTGCCCCGAGTTGGTCGAAGCCATCAACGCCAGCCCTGCCCTGCGCTACCTGATTGTGGAAACAGCGTTTCCCGAAGAAATGCGCGCGCTGGCAGTATCCTCCCGGCACCTGTGCCCCGGCATGCTGGAAACGATGCTGAACGAATTGACGGTCAGGCCCGAAGTCTATATCAGCCATCTCAAGCCGGGCTTCGGCGCGCGCATCATGGAACAAATCGCCGCCCTGCGCGGACCGCTACGGCCAAAACGTCTCGAACACGGACAAGAATTCGTATTCTGAAGCGGTCAAGGCATTTTCGGTTCAAATCCTGACTACAGGTTTTGCCGAGAAGACACTGGAAGATAGCGCCGACGCCTTGGCCTATCGCCATGCCTTGTCAATCAGCGTTACGTCGCGGTGGCTGGCCCGCGGAGGCGCTCTCCCTGCGCGAACCTGTCTCCGATCCCGGTGCCGACATCGACGAGATGGGTAATGGCGTGCTGAGCGAGGACGATCTGGTGGAACAGGCATCGACTTTGGTGCCGATTACACCGATGTTGACTACGGTTTTGGTTTCAACTTTGACTTCGGCGGCGGCGGTTTTTGGTGATCGTGACGGCTGCCCGGATCGTTCCTGTACCGATCCGGGCATCGGGATGGGGGCAGGCAGGAAATCCGGCCGATCCCATCCAACGCTACCCGATATGCGGCTCCGCTCCGGGCGATTGGATTTGCTTGCGGCGAAGCTTTCACCCACAGTTGTGCACCCATGCCAGGCGCACAAAACAAACGGGATGGCACCACACAGGCCGCCATCCCGCTGTTCTTTCCGGGCAGGTTCGTCCCCTTACAACACAGCCGCAATCGCCTTCGCCACCACGGGCAGATTCTTGCCGTTCAGGGCTGCGACGTTGATGCGCCCCGAGGCAACGGCGTAGACGGCGTGGTCGTTTTTGAGCCGTTCCACCTGCCCCTTGTCCAATCCGGTGAAGGAAAACATGCCGCGCTGTTTGGCGATGAAGGAAAAATCGCGGCTGACGCCTTCCGCCTTCAGCGCCTCGACAAGACCGGCGCGCATGGCGCGGATGCGGTTTCGCATCCCGGCCAGTTCTTCTTCCCACAGCTTTCTCAATTCGGGGCTGGCGAGAACCGCCGCCACGATCGCGCCACCGTGCGTGGGCGGATTGGAGTAATTCGTGCGGATCACGCGCTTCACCTGCGAGGCCACCCTTGCCGCTTCCTCTTTGCTTGCGGTGACGATGGAGAGCGCCCCCACCCGCTCGCCATACAGCGAGAAGTTCTTGGAAAACGAGGAGGACACGAGGAATTGCACGCCGCTGGCCGCGAACGCCTGCACGGCGGCGGTATCCTGCGCGATGCCGTCGGCAAAGCCCTGGTATGCCATGTCCAGGAAAGGCACGAGGCGCTTTTCCTTGCAGAGCGCGGCAACTTCCTGCCATTGCCCGCCGGTCAGATCCGCCCCGGTCGGGTTGTGGCAACACGCATGCAGCAAGACGATGGACTGTGGCGGCAAGGCGGCGAATTTCCGCTTCAGCGCCTCGAAATCCACGCCGCGCGTCACAGGGTCGTAATACGGGTAAGTTTCGATGGGGAATCCGGCCGTCACGAACAGGGCGCGATGGTTTTCCCAGGAAGGATCGCTGATGAAAAGCGTCGTTTGCGGCAGCAACAGCTTCAGGTAATCCGCACCCACTTTCAGCGCCCCGGTACCGCCCAAAGCCTGGATGGTGACGACGGCACCATTGGTCGCCAGGCCGGACTCCGCGCCAAACAGGAGATCGCGCACGGCCTGGTTATAGGCCGGATTGCCGTCGATGGGCTGGTAGCCGCGCGCGGGTTGCGTCTTCAGGCGGGTTTCTTCGGCGGCCTTGACGGCGGCCAGCAGGGGCAGCTTGCCGTTGTCGTCGTAATAAACACCGACACCGAGATTGACCTTGCCCGCGCGGGTATCGGCATTGAAGGCTTCGGTCAGGCCGAGGATGGGATCGCGGGGAGCCATTTCGACAGCGGCGAACAAAGATGCGGACATGGGAACTCCATATATGAATGGTTGAGGCGCGCGCGCCGCCCCGGAGAACCGCGCGAATCCCCGAAGGTCTGCCGGGGATGAACGGCTGAAAATTCTAGCATGCTGCAACAGGGTGAAACCCCTGCAAAATCGCGCCAGCAGGGCTATCGCATTTCCCCTCTTCCGACAGGGCCGGGCGAGGACTCGTCATTGCGAGGGCCGCAGGCCCGTGGCAATCCACACGCGTCTTGAGAAGTCTGGAAACTCGTCTTGAGAAGTTTACAAATTCGTCTTGAGAAGTTTAGAAACTCGTCTTGAGAAGTTTGCGACCCCCTCCCTGCGCGACGGCGGGAGTCTTGACTATTGTTCCACATGGTATTAGCTTCATGCTTCCTTTTTAACTCGACGGAATTGTCATGGCTATCAACCTCAAGAAACTCTCGCGCAAGAATCCCCGGGACATGTCCCGCTCCAAGTGGTATCTCACCCAGGCGACATCGGGGACGATCACGCTCAAGGAGCTTGCACGGGAGATCGAAAAACAGACCGCGATGACGTATGCGGACATCTCCTCGGTGCTCATCAGCCTGACGGAGCTTCTCACTAAAAATGTCAAGGCGGGGCAGATCGTCCGCCTGGGCGATTTCGGCAGTTTCCGCATCTCCGTCAGCAGCGAAGGCACGGAGACGCCGGAGGAACTGACGACACGCCACGTGAAGAACGCGAGAATCCTGTTCGCGCCCGGTGCCGAGATGAAGACGGAACTGCGCGCAGCGTCTTATACGATTGTTTCCTGATGGCGGCGAGCGGGATCGCGGCGTACAGGCGCGATCCCGCCGGGCAGCGGGTTAATGCCGCCGGACAGAGATGCCGCCATCGTGAGGGACACAGCCCCCTCCGCCAGACTCACGACCGATAGTCGGCGTTGATCTTCACGTAGTCGTAGGAAAAATCGCAAGTCCAGACGGTCGCCCTCGCCTGCCCGCGCGCGAGGTCTGCGCGCACGGTGAGTTCGGCGTGCTGCATGATTCTCGCGCCGGTTTCCTCGGTGTAGCCCGCCGCC
>JAISNX010000024.1 GCA_031276015.1 Azoarcus sp. | reverse complement strand
GCGCTGCCTTATGCCATCCATACCGTACTGACAGACAACGGCATCCAATTCACCCATGGGAAACAGGACAAACATGCCTTTGAGCACATCTTTGATCGTGCCTGCCGCGAACTATCCATTGAGCACCGTCTCACCCAGTTCAAACACCCCTGGACCAATGGTCAGCTCGAGCGAATGAACCGCACCATCAAGGAAGCGACTATCAAACGCTATCATGATGACAACCACCAGCAGCTTGAGAACCACCTGCACGACTTCATCCAGGCTTATAACTTTGCTCGCCGCTTGAAAACCCTCAACGGCCTGACTTCCTACGAATATCTCTGCAAACTCTGGACAAATGAACCGGCTCGCTTCATCATGAAACCGATCCAGAAAATGATGGGACTAAACAGCTTTCGACTTGTCCAGATTTGTAGCACGCAGTCTGTCCGATCATCATAGCCACCTTGAGGATGTGATAAATGAGTCTGACAGGACTGACAGGGCAATAACTTTCATGCCCCCCAAACCGTAATCGCCCGTTCTCCCAGCCGTTCTTCCCGCCGCCAGATCTTTTCTTCCCAGGATTTGTCCGTAGCGCGATCAAAGATCACCAGATGTGCTTCGTCCGCGCCGACGCTTTCGGCGTATCCGACGGTCTGCGTCAATCCCTGCGCGATGACCGTCTCCAGACTGCCGCGCAATATCTTGAGTTCGATCACGATGCGCTGGATGGGGCCATACAGCCCTTGCGCCTCGTCGAGCGGCCATTCGATGAACAGATCAGTGCGCCGACGGCCCAGGCCGTATTCCCGGTTGATCCGCCCGCCGCCATTGACGATGCGTTGCAGGAACGCCTGCATGAGCAATTGCGGCCCGGCCTCCTTGTAGTCGAAGCGCCCGATCCACGCCTCCACGTTCTCGCGGAAGAATTGCTGGAACGCGGCGAGCAGCCGGGGCATGTCGAGCCGGTGATCGGCGGTGATGTACCACGCCTGTTCCTGGTTGGAGATACCGATCTGTATCGCCCAGGTCAGTTCGCGCGGGATGACTTCGCGGTAGATGCGATTGCTGATCCGCACGCCGGGCCGAGTGCGGATCAGGCCCAGGTCGGCGACATACTCGTAATCGTGCGGCGAAACATTGAGTTCGTCCTGTTCGCCCGCCAGCAGGGCGCTGATGACCGAATGCACGCGCGGCTCCCGCAACTTGTCGATCAACTGATCCAGATGCGTGGCACGCGACTGGATGAGCCGTTCGCGCGCTTCCTTGTAATCGGCAAGGGTGATGGGCTGGCTACGGTCGCGTTTCTCGCGCAGTTCCCAGGTCACTTCATAGCCCAGGTCATTGACCAGCCATGGCTGTCCGGCGGTGTCTTCCCACAATTCGGGGAAGATCGCCTCGTCGAAAGTTTGCCCGGTTGCTTCCGTATGCTGTAACCACAGCGCCTTGACTTCCTCGGGCGAGAAATTGCCCATGCGCAGGGAGACGGTCTTGATGTTGAAAGCACTGCCGCCCGTTATCACCTCGCCGCCACCTTGATGAATCCGGTAATCGCGCACATCGCGCACACCGCACAACACGATGCTCTGCGGAAAGTCCTTCGGGCGTTGAGCATAACCGGCGCGAATCTGGCGCAACAGAGAAATCAACGTGTCGCCCACCAGTGCATCAACCTCGTCGAGAAAGAGCACCGTGGGCTTGGGTGTCGTGGTGGTCCAATGCCTCAACAGCCCGGCGAGTCGTTCTTGCGGCTCGATGCCCTGGGCTTCCCGCCGGTACCAGGCTTCGAGTTCCGGCACTCCCAGGTACAAGGCAATCGAACTGGCAATCGCGCTGCACGCGGTGGGAATCCCCTGCGTCGCATCCCCACGCGCTGCCTGTGCGGCCTCGATGTTGGCATAGGCACAGGCGTATTTTCCTTCTTTATTCAACGCTTTCATCATCGCCAGCAGGGTGCTGGTCTTGCCCGTCTGGCGCGGCGCGTGAAGGACGAAATAGCGTTGCCCGGCGATCAAATGGCGGATTTCCTCCCAATCGAGACGCGTGAGCGGGTCGATGTGGTAGTGGTTCTCCGGCTGGATGGGGCCAGCATTGTTGAAAAAACGTTCCATGGCGGACTCGATTGGCAAAGGCGCGACCGACAAGGGTAGCACCGTCACAGCGCGGTGCACGTCCGCCCTGCCACCCCTTGCAGCGTGACGCCAATAGCACGGACAGCCCGTCCCGATAGCACACGGCACCCCGTCATCTGCAATCTTTATGCCATAATCCGTTTTTTCCTCCAACGACACGGAACGAATCACATGGACGACAACAAGGCCAAGGCGCTCGCGGCCGCGCTGGCACAGATTGAAAAACAATTCGGCAAAGGCTCGATCATGCGCATGGGCGACGACAGCGTCGAGCGCGACATCCAGACTGTCCCGACGGGATCGCTCGGGCTGGACATCGCGCTCGGCCTGGGCGGATTGCCGCGCGGGCGGGTCGTCGAAATCTACGGGCCGGAATCCTCCGGCAAAACCACCCTCACCCTCCAGGTGATCGCCGAAATGCAAAAACTCGGCGGTACGGCGGCCTTCATCGACGCCGAACACGCGCTCGACGTCGGCTACGCCGAAAAACTCGGCGTCAAGGTCGCCGATCTCCTGATCTCGCAGCCCGACACCGGCGAGCAGGCACTGGAGATCGCCGACATGCTGGTTCGCTCGGGCGGCGTGGACATCGTCGTCATCGACTCCGTGGCCGCGCTCACGCCCAAGGCCGAAATCGAGGGCGACATGGGCGACCAGCTCCCCGGCCTGCAAGCCCGCCTGATGAGCCAGGCGCTGCGCAAGCTCACCGCCAACATCAAGCGCACCAATACCCTCGTGATTTTCATCAACCAGATCCGGATGAAAATCGGCGTCATGTTCGGCAGCCCTGAAACCACCACGGGCGGCAACGCGCTCAAGTTCTACGCCTCGGTGCGCATGGACATCCGCCGCACCGGCGCGATCAAGAAATCCGACGAAGTTGTCGGTTCCGAAACCAAGGTCAAGGTGGTCAAGAACAAGGTTGCCCCGCCGTTCAGGGAAGCCCACTTCGACATCCTCTACGGCGAAGGCATTTCGCGCGAAGGCGAGATCATCGACCTCGGCGTCACGCACGGCATCGTCGACAAATCGGGCGCATGGTATGCCTACAAGGGCGACAAGATCGGCCAGGGCAAGGACAACACGCGCGAATTCCTGCGCAACAATCCGGCGCTGGCGCGCGAGATCGAGAACAGGGTTCGCGTCGCCGTCGGGTTGCCGGAACTCCCCGCCGCCGCCGCGCCAGCGCAGGCCGGGGCCGCCTGACCCCGCCCGCCGCCATCCCATGACCGAGCCAAGCCTGCGCGAACGCGCCTTGCACCACCTCGCCCGGCGCGACCACAGCCGCGCCGAGCTGGCGCGCAAGCTGGCACCCCACGGCAGCGCCGAAGAAATCGAAACCGTGCTCGACCGCATGGACGAACTCTCGCTCCAATCCGACGCGCGCATGGCTGCGAACTGGGTGCGCAGCCACGCCGGGCGCTTCGGCCGCGCCCGCCTGCAAAGCGAACTGGCGCATCGCGGCCTGTCGCCGGAACTGATAGCGGAAACCCTGGCCAACGACGACCTCCTCGCCGACGAACACGACCGCGCACGCGCCGTATGGCAGGCGAAATTCCCCGCCCCCCCCACCGATGCCCGCGACTGGGCGCGGCAAGCGCGTTTCCTGCACGCGCGCGGCTTCTCCGCCGAAACCGTTCGCGCCGTGCTCCGCGAAACCCCCGAAAACACGGAGGAAAATGCCCAATGAGCCTGCTGCAAGCAAACGGCCTCTGCAAGCGTTACAAAGCGCGCACCGTGGTGCATGACGTCTCCTTCAAAGTCGGCTCCGGCGAAGTCGTGGGCCTGCTCGGCCCCAACGGCGCGGGCAAGACCACCTGTTTCTACATGATCGTCGGCCTCGTGCGCAGCGACGGCGGCGAAATCCTGCTCGACGGCGCGCGCCTCACCCACCTGCCCATCCACGCCCGCGCCCGCCTCGGCCTCTCCTACCTGCCGCAGGAAATGAGCGTATTCCGCAAACTCACCGTGGCCGAAAACATCCGCGCCGTACTCGAACTCCAGGGCATGGAGGAGGCGCAAATCACCCAACGTCTCGACGAACTGCTCATCGAACTCGGCATCTCCCACCTGCGCGACAACACCGCGATCTCGCTCTCCGGCGGCGAGCGGCGGCGATGCGAAATCGCGCGTGCGCTTGCCACCTCGCCGCGCCTCATCCTGCTCGACGAACCCTTCGCCGGCGTCGACCCGATCGCGGTGCTCGACATCCAGAAAATCATCTGCTTCCTCAAGGAGCGCAGCATCGGCGTACTGATTACCGACCACAACGTGCGCGAAACGCTCGGCATCTGCGACCACGCCACCATCATCAGCGAGGGGCGGGTACTCGCCAACGGCCCTCCCGCGGACATCATCGCCAACGAACAAGTTCGCCGGGTCTACCTCGGCGAGCACTTCCAGATCTGAGTGCCTATCGCAAATGAAGCCCACGCTCCAGCTCAAGCTCTCGCAACACCTGACCCTGACACCGCAATTGCAGCAGTCGATCAAACTGCTGCAACTATCGACACTGGAACTCAACCAGGAAATCGAACGCTTCCTGCTGGAAAACCCCATGCTCGAACGCGACGACCCCGGCATGAACGAATCCGCCTCCGCCCCCCCGCCCAACCTGGTCGGCGACAAGGACAACCGGGACGAAAACCACAACGGCAACGAAAACACCGCCGAACCCGCCAACAACGACCAGGCTCCCTACGAAGAAGGCATCGACTGGTCGAATACCGGCAGCGGTGCCAGCAGCAAAAGCGACGACGACGACACCGACTACCACGAAATCCAGGCCGCGAGCACTACCCTGCGCGACCATCTCGACACCCAGGTGGCGCTCTCCCCGCTCTCCGACCGCGACCGCATGCTTGTGCGTTTTCTCATCGAAGCGCTCGACGACGACGGCTACCTGCACCAAAGCCTCGAAGAACTGCTCGACCTCCTGCCGCCGGAACTCGGCTTCGACCTGGACGACCTCGCCATCGCGCTCTGCCACGTACAACAACTCGAACCGGCGGGCATCGGCGCGCGTTCGCCGCAAGAATGCCTCGGACTGCAACTGCGCACCCTCCCCGACTCGCCCACGCGCGACCTGGCGCTCACCGTCGTCGAACAACACATCGAACTCCTGGCCGAACGCAACTTCGCCCAGATCAAACGCCTGACCCACTGCGACGACGACGCCCTGCGCGAAGCGCAAACACTCATCCGCAGCCTCGACCCCCACCCCGGCTCCCGCCACTCGGGCGAAGAAACCCGCTACGTCCTGCCCGACGTCGTCGTGCGCAAGATCCGTGGCCGCTGGACGGTATTCCTCAACCACGAAGCCATGCCCAGACTGCGCATCAACCAGCTATACGCCAACCTGCTGCGGCAGAACCGGGAGCGGGGCAGCGGCCTGGCCGGGCAACTCCAGGAAGCGCGCTGGCTCATCAAAAATGTTCAACAAAGATTCGACACAATTCTCCGCGTCTCGCAAGCCATCGTTGACCAGCAGCGCCAGTTCTTCGATCATGGCGAGGTGGCCATGAGGCCACTCACACTCCGGGAGATCGCAAACCAGCTAGAACTGCACGAATCCACCGTATCGCGCGTGACCACGCAAAAATACATGGCGACGCCTCGGGGCGTATACGAACTCAAGTACTTTTTCGGCAGTCACGTCGCAACCGATACGGGCGGGGCGGCTTCCTCGACCGCGATTCGCGCCCTGATCCGGCAACTGATCGAGGCCGAAGACAGAAAAAAACCGCTGTCCGACGTCAAGATCGCCGGGCTTTTGAGTCAACAGGGGATCATGGTCGCACGGCGCACCGTCGCCAAATACCGCGAGGCGCTCAACATACCCCCCGTCAGCCTGCGTAAAACGCTTTAATCATAAAAAAGGAGTCAACATGAATCTCAACATCACCGGGCACCATATCGAAGTCACCGAAGCCATTCGTGGCTACACCGCCGAAAAACTCGACCGTGTCGTGCGTCATTTTGACAATGTCACCAGTGTTAACGTGATTCTGTCCATCGACAAGCTCAAGCAGAAAGCCGACGCCACCGTTCACGTGCGCGGCAAGGACATCCACGTCGAAAGCGTCGACACCGACCTCTACGCTGCCATCGACGCGCTTGCCGACAAACTCGACCGGCAAATACAGAAATACAAGCAAAAAAATGCCGGATACAACCACGACTCGCACAAATTCGCGGTCGAACGCTGAAAACCTTCCCCGTTAGCCGACATCACGGCGACCGCCCGGCGCGGTCGCCCGTGCGAGCCAATCATCATGAGTCTTATCGCCCCCCTCCTGCCGCTGGCCAACGTCGTGGCCAGCCTCGACGCCAGCAGCAAAAAGCGCGTCTTTGAAGAAGCCGGCCTCCTGTTCGAGACACAACTGGGCATAGGCCGGGACGTCATATTCGACAAACTTTTCGCCCGGGAGCGTCTCGGCTCCACCGGCCTGGGCCAGGGCATCGCCATCCCGCACAGCCGCGTCGCGGGGCTGGCCGAAGCGGCGGGAGCCTTCATCCGCCTCGCCGCCCCGATCCCGTTCGACGCCCTCGACGGACGGCCCGTCAGCCTCGTCTTCGTCCTGCTGGTGCCCGAAGAAGCCAACGACACCCACCTCCAGCTTCTCTCGGAACTGGCAAGAATGTTCAGCGACCGAACCTTCCGCGAACAGCTTCTCGCCGCCCCCGATGCCGCCGCGCTCCACGCCCTGCTGACCGGCTGGCAAGGCGGCCCGGAAAACAGCGCCCCCGCGGGCTGACCCCGCCGCCGCGCCTCCCGCGCTTACCCGCAAGCCCCCACCGCCCCGCAGGCCGTGCAGAAATCGCAGCCATCCTTGCGGATCACGGTAGGGTTGCCGCACTCTCGGCACAAAGCGCCGTGCATCACACGGGGTTCCCTGTCGTCGCGCGGCGATTCGAGAATGCCCATTTCGGCCAGCGGATACCCCCTCTCGTCGAGCACGCCGAGCATGGCGTAGCGGTGGATGATGAGGCGGGCGATATAGGCCACCGTGGAAGGAAACGTCTGCTGCTTGCGCGACCCCGGCACGAAAGCCATGAAATCCCCGAGCGGCTCGGGATAATCGAGGAGCTTTCTCAGCTTCATCCCGATCCAGGCCGGGTCCATCACGCGCATATCGAGCGCCAGCACACGGGTCAGGCCATCGAGCGCCCTCGGATAATTACCGGAAAGCCATACCGAATAAGGCCGCGTCACCCCGTCGGGCAGCGTGATCTCCTTGAGGCCGAGCACGAAATCCTCGCTCGTGGCCGGATTGTGAATATCGACCGTCCAGGAAAGCGTCCCGTCCGTGCCCGTCCGGGGTTCCTCCAGGCTGAACAAGGTATCGAGCACCGGCGTCGGCCCCTCGCGGGTAAACGCCCCAAGCTGCTCGCAACGATAGCGCACGATCTGCGCGAAAGCCGACACCATGCCGGGCACCAGCCGCTTTTCGCCATGGGGCGGAAAAGCCAGCTCGAAAGACTTCTCCCCCACCGTGCGGGCGAGCGTATCGAGCTTGAGTTCGAGCCAGGCGTGATCGTTGGTGCGCATATCCATCGACAGCGTTTTCGCCACCGCGCCCAGGCCGCGCGGCTGATCCGCGCCGTTTACCCAGACCTCGAACGGAAACGCGCCATTGAACATATCGAGCGGCGCATCCACCTGCCCGACGAAAAGCGCAAAACCGCCGAATGGCGAGTCGATCATGTACGTCCACGCCAGATTGCCGTCGGGCAACACGGGCCGCCCCGGCCAGCGCAGGCTGGCGAGCACGGGCGCGGGCAGGCTCTTGATCGAAAGCCGCCGGTTGGCGTCCGGAATCTCCACATCCTGCGGTTTCTTCTGCCCGTCCGCGGGCGCGACCGACAACACCGAGCCGGTAATACTATTGGGCCGGTAAGTCGCCAACCCCTTGAGGCCGGACTTCCATGCCGAAAGATAAAGATCCTCGAAATCGGCATAAGGGTAATCCGCCGGGACATTGACCGTCTTGGAAATCGACGTATCCACGCAAGGCGCGACCGCCGCCACCATATCCTTGTGCGCGGCGGCGGAAATCTCCAGCGCGGTGACGAACCACGGCGGCAGCTTGCCCACATCGCCGCCCAGGTGACGGTAAAGCCGCCAGGCATAATCCTCGACCGCGTATTCCTTGAACGTACCGTCCGCCATCCGCTTCCTGCGCGTATAAGTGTAAGAAAAAGGCGGCTCGATGCCATTGGAAGCATTATCGGCAAAAGCGAGGCTGATCGTCCCCGTCGGCGCAATCGAAAGCAGATGCGAATTGCGGATACCGTACTTCCGGATACTGTCCTTCAGCGCGGCGGGCAAGCGCGAAGCGAAATTACCGCCGCTCAGATAAAGATCGGCGTTGAACAGCGGAAACGCCCCGCGCTCGCGGGCCAGCGCCACCGAAGCCGCATAAGCGCGGTCGCGCAGATACTCCGCGATCCCGCGCGCCGCCTCCCGCGCCCCGGCACTGTCATAAGGCTTGCGCAACATGATGAGCGCGTCGCCCAGCCCCGTGAAACCCAGCCCCACCCGACGCTTGGCGCGCGCCTCCTCCTGCTGCTGCGGCAATGGCCAATGCGTGGTGTCGAGCACGTTATCCAACATGCGGATCGCCACATCCACCACCTTTCCGAACCCCTCGAAATCGAAAGCGGCCCCTTCCGAAAACGGCTCCCGCACGAAAGGCGTCAGATTGATCGACCCCAGGCAGCAACAGCCATACGGCGGCAAGGGCTGCTCCGCGCACGGGTTCGTTGCCTCGATCGTCTCGCAGTAATACAGATTGTTATCCTGATTCATGCGGTCGAGAAACAAAATGCCCGGCTCCGCGTGATCGTAAGTCGAGCGCATCACCTGCGCCCACAGATCGCGTGCCCTGATCTTGCGATAAACCCAAGCCCCATCGTCGAGCTGATAAGCGCCTGCCGCCTTGATGTCCTCGCCCGGCTCGGCCTTATGGACAAGCGCCACCTCGCCGTCGTCCTCCACCGCCTGCATGAACGCATCGGTCACGCCCACCGAAATATTGAAATTCGCCAGATCGCCCTTGTCCTTGGCGTGGATGAAATCCTCGATGTCGGGATGATCGCAGCGCAAGACCCCCATCTGTGCCCCGCGCCGTGCGCCGGCAGACTCCACCGTCTCGCACGAGCGGTCGAACACCCGCATGTACGACACCGGCCCCGAAGCGTTGGAAGCCGTACCGCGCACCATCGCGCCCTTGGGGCGGATGGAAGAAAAATCGTAGCCCACGCCGCCGCCGCGCCGCATCGTCTCCGCCGCCTGCGCCAGCGCCGTGTAGATACCGGGCCGTCCGTCGATGGACTCGGTGACGGAATCCCCCACCGGCTGCACGAAACAATTGATGAGCGTTGCCGCCAGCGTCGTTCCGGCGGCGCTGTTGATCCGCCCTGCCGGAACGAAGCCGCGTTCCTGCGCTTCCAGAAAACGCGCCTCCCAATGCGCCCGCCTGTCCTCCGCCTCCACCGCAGCCAGCGCCCGTGCCACGCGCTGACGCACCTCGCGCACGGACTTCTCGTCTCCCTTGGCATACTTCTCGGCCAGCACCTCGGCGGAAATCTCCTGCGCGGCCAGGTTGTCGGTCGAAGGTTCAATGGCTGTCCGGGCGGTCTGGAACGTCGTGCTCATGGTGTTTTCGCACTCCTCGAAACGGAATCGGCAAGGGTCGAAGCATAACGCCGGAACGCGGGATTTGCAAAGAAATGTTATTTATCAAAAACATTGAGTTACGTTTTTTAATTGTGTGTCAAGAAGATTTTTCTACTAGATGTAGTGTGTCGAAAGACCGTGTTTTACGGTTTTCGCCGCTTCTTTGCGAGCACTTTTCGTGCACGAAACCCCGTGTCGATTCCGGCGACACCGCCCGGATGCTCTCGGGCAGGGTAGTTTTCCTTACCCGTTTGGCACGGCGCTATCCGAACAGATCGCGCTGTACGTTCCCGGTACGCTCGTCCGCGTCGGTTTCCACGAACCGCACCCCCACGCCCAGCAGCCGCACGGGCCGTTCCCGTCGCGCCCAGGCTTCGTCGAGCAGGGCCGCCCACACCGTCTCGTCGGGCGCGGTGCTCACGCATTCGGCGGTCGTGCGCGTGAAATCGGCGAATTTGACCTTCACCATCGCCTGATGCACCGGCCTGGGCGCGGGCAGCCTGGCGAAGCGGCGGCGGAATTCCGCGATCAGGGCGGGCAGTCCGGCGTGGCAGGCGGCCAGGTCGGGCAGGTCGCGGGCATAAGTAGTTTCCACCGACAGGGACTTGCGGATGCGATCCGGGCGCACCGGGCGCTCGTCGATACCCCGGCAAAGCTGGTGCAGCATCGTGCCGAAGCGCCCGAATTCATCCACGAGACGGGCAAGATCCCAGGCGCGCAGATCGCCGCACGTCCGCACGCCGTGTTTTTGCAGCCGCGCCGCCGTCACCTTGCCGACGCCGAAAATCTTCCCCACCGGCAGCGCGGCGACGAAAGCATCGACATCCTGCGGACGAATGACGAATTGCCCATCGGGCTTGTTCCAATCGCTGGCGACCTTGGCGAGAAACTTGTTGGGCGCGATGCCCGCCGAAGCGGTGATGCGGACTTCATCGCGGATGCGGGCGCGGATTTCCCCGGCCATCAGCGTTGCCGAGCCTTGGCAATGTTCCAGGCCGCTCACGTCCAGATAGGCTTCGTCCAGCGAGAGCGGTTCTACCAGGGACGTGTAATCGTGGTAGATGGCGAGGATTTGCCGCGAGGCTTCGCGATAGCGGCGGAGATCCGGCGGCAGCAGGACGAGTTGCGGGCACAGCCGCAGGGCGCGCGCCGTCGACATCGCCGAGTGAATGCCGAAAGCGCGCGCCTCGTAATTACAGGTAGCGATCACCCCGCGTGCCTCGGCCCGCCCGCCAACGGCCAGCGGCTTGCCCCGCAACGCGGGGTCGTCGCGCATCTCGATCGCGGCGTAGAAACAATCGCAATCGCAATGGATGATTTTGGTTCCGGGTATGTCCATGATCCATGGCATTCATGAAACGAAGGCACGATTTTGCCGCAATCCATACAGCGACGACCGCCAGCACCAGATAAGCGGCGTTTCGGGAATCACGGTTATATGGATTGCCACGTCGCTTCGCGCCTCGCAATAACGAATCTCCCACCCCGTCATTGCGAGGGCCGCAAGCCCGTGGCAATCCAGACAAGCTTGCCGCCTGCTCCGGCGTTTTGGAAGGTTGATCCGCCGCATGGATTACCACACAGAGGGCAGTCCATTCCCTTCCAGTCCGTGCGACGCAATTCACATATCCAGCCTTGGGTGGCACCCCCTAATGTAGGCGCTCGCTTTGTCTGCGCAAACAGATACCCAAAATCGATATGAGGATCACATCGTGCCCGGTATCGAAAAACTCACCCTGCCCAATATTCCACGGGTGTCGCCCGACCGCCACGACCCGCCCGGTTCGCCCCTGTTTTCGCCCTCGCAAGCCCCCCCGATCATGTTCCCTGGCCGACTTGCCCCACCATGCCGGTCACGCGAATCGTGCGCGACTCCGGTACCTCGCTGTTGGCGATGACCCGCAGCGAAGGCACAGCGCGGCGCAGGAATCTCGAAAGCAGCATGCGCAACTGCGCCGGGGCGAGCAATACCGCCGGTAGACCGATTTCCTCCTGTCGCTGCGCGAGTTGCGCCGTCTGGCGCAGTAGCGTATCGGCAAGGCCCGGCTCGATGACGCCGTTGCCGCCCGTCCCCATGGCTTGCAGCAAAATGCGCTCCAGCCCCGGTTCGAGCGCCAGGACCTGCACTTCCGCATTGCCGGGAAACAGGCTCTGGATAATGGCGCGGCCCAACGCCTCGCGTACCCGCGCGGTCAGCTCGGCGGCATCCTGCGTGCGCGGGGCGTATTCGGCCAGCACTTCGACGATGGTGCGCATGTCGCGGATATTGACCTCCTCGGAGAGCAGGTTTTGCAATACCCGCTGCACGGTGGACACCGGCAGCAGCTTGGGCACGAGGTCGTCGACGAGTTTGGGGATTTCCCGCCCGATGTGGTCGAGCAGGGATTGCGTTTCCTGGCGGCCCAGGAGGTCGGCGGCATGGCTGAGGATCACGTGGTTGAGATGCGTGGCGACGACGGTGCTGGCATCGACCACGGTGTAGCCCAATGCATGCGCCTGTTCGCGGGCGACGCTGTCGATCCAGTACGCGGGCAGGCCGAAGGCGGGATCGATCGTCTCGCGTCCGGCAAGCGGCCCGCCGACCCTGCCGGGGTTGATGGCGAGGAACTGGCCGGGAAACGCTTCGCCAAGCGCGGCTTCGACGCCTTTCAGGGTAATGCGGTAAGCATTGGGCTTGAGTTCCAGGTTGTCGCGGATATGCACGGGTGAGGCGAGAAAGCCCACTTCCTGCGCAAACTTCTTGCGCAGACCGCGTATACGGCGCAAAAGCTCGCCATCCTGCCCCTTGTCGACCATCGGAATCAGGCGATAACCCACTTCGAGACCCAGCACATCGACAGGGGCTACATCCCGCCAACTGGCTTCCTGCGCGTCGACAGCCTCGGTTTCCACCCCGGCTTCCGCCTCGGGCAGCGGTATTTCCGCGCCCGCCGCCCGCCGCTTGGCGCGCACCCACGCCAGCGCGCCTATTGCGGCGGCGAACAGGAGAAACACGATGTTGGGCATGCCCGGAATCAGGCCGAGCACGCCGACAATGCCGGCGGTTAGGGCGAGCACTTGCGTATTGTTGAACACCTGTCCCACGACCTGCGCGCCGATGTCCTCGTCGTCCCCCACCCTCGACACCACGAGACCGGCGGCCACCGAAATGATGAGCGACGGAATCTGCGCCACCAGGCCGTCGCCGATGGTGAGGATCGTATAAGTATGGGCGGCGTCGGCGAACGCCATGTCGTGCTGCGCCACGCCGACGAACAGGCCGCCGAGGATGTTGATGAGCAGGATCAGGATGGCCGCGATGGCATCGCCGCGCACGAATTTGGAAGCACCATCCATCGCGCCGAAAAAGTCGGACTCCTGCGCCACTTCCCTGCGGCGCTGCTTGGCCGTCTTTTCGTCGATCAGCCCGGCGTTCAGGTCGGCGTCGATCGCCATCTGCTTGCCGGGCATCGCATCCAGCGTGAAGCGCGCGCTCACCTCGGCGATCCGCCCCGCGCCCTTGGTGATGACGACAAAGTTGATGATGGTGAGGATCACGAACACCACGATCCCCACAGCGGTATTGCCGCCGACCAGGAACTGCCCGAACGCCTCGATCACCTTGCCCGCGGCGTCCGCGCCGCCATGCCCGGCAAGCAGCACGATGCGGGTCGAAGCCACGTTGAGCGAGAGCCGCAACAGCGTCGTCACCAGCAGCACCGTGGGGAAGGCGGAAAAATCCAGCGGCCTTTTCGCGTACATCGCCACCAGCATCACCATCACCGACACCGCGATGTTGAACGTGAAGAACACATCCAGTAGGAACACCGGCAGCGGCAGCACCATCATCGCCAGGATCATGATGATGAGCAGCGGCGCGGCCAGCGATCTCAAAAGCGCGGGCGTAAAAATCCGGCGGACGTTCAAGAAGTTTTCTGTAGCCATGGGCGGCAATCAGTCTCCGGGCGGCGGGCCAGGGTCGAAGCCCTCGGGCACCAGCAGATCGACGGGCGGCACGGGCAAGGATTCGTCGGCGGCTATCGCCTCGTTGAGTTGATAAACATAGGCCATGACCTCGGCCACGGCGGTGAACAAGGCGGCGGGTATGGCCTGCTGCAATTCGCAATGCCTGTAGAGCGCCCGTGCCAGAGCGGGCGCTTCGAGCAAGGCGACGTTGTGTTCGCGCGCCGTTTCGCGGATTTTCAGTGCCAGCTCGCCGCGCCCCTTGGCAAGCACAATAGGCGCAGCCATGTTCCCGGCATCGTACCGGAGCGCCACCGCAAAATGCGTCGGGTTCGTCACCACCACATCCGCCTTCGGCACCTCCGCCATCATCCGGTGCCGCGCCAGTTCGCGCTGCATGGCGCGGATGCGGCCCTTGACCTGCGGGTCGCCCTCCTGCTCCTTGTTCTCGCGCTTGACCTCCTCTTTCGTCATGCGCAGGTTCTTGTGGTACTGCCATAACTGGAACGGCACATCGAACAGCGCCAGCAGCCCCAGGCTGGACACGATCAACAGCGCGATCCAGATCACCGTGCCCGCGAAATCGGCAATCGCCATCGGCAAGGGTTCGGTCATGAAATCGAAAAGATGATCGCGGTTGCGCCACAACACCGTCGCGCCCACCCCGCCGATGAGCGCCGCCTTCATCACCGCCTTCAGCATCTCGGCCAGGCCGTGCAGCGAAAACATGCGCTTGATCCCCTGCAAGGGATTCAGCCGCTCGAATTTCAGCCCCAACACCTTGGGCGCGAACAAAAAACCGCCCAGGGCGAGCGGCGACGCCACCGCCGCCAGCATGAGCGCGGCGAACAGCGGCATCAGCGTCAGGAGTGCCCCGCCAAGCAGCGTTTGCAGGAAATTGGCGATGCCCATGCCCGTTTGCTCGAACACCATCGCGCGGTCGAAGGAGAAAGCCTGGCGCAGCACGCCCAGAAGCCGCTCGCCCATCCATCCGCCGAGCAGCCACAAAAAAAGCACCCCTGTCATCGTCACCAGGAAGGTCGACAACTCCCGCGATTGCGGAACCTGGCCCTCCTCGCGGGCCTGTTGCAATCGTCGGCCTGATGCCGGTTCAGTCTTGTCTTGATCGCTGTCTTCAGCAGCCACGTCCGGCTCCGCACCCTGTCCGCGCCCCGTCGGGCACCGACGCAAAACGACATGGCCGCATTATCCCTGCCATCCGAAGCGGCCATGGCCGGATGTGGGCAGGAAAGCAGCGCCATTTCGGCGTTCCCGTCATCCGCCCCCGATTGCCGCGCCTGAAAACGGCGTACCGATGCCGAAATTGACCAGGGGGTAGCAAGTCCTATATAGTGCGCGGTCTCACCGATGGAGATGTGGCCGAGAGGTCGAAGGCACTCCCCTGCTAAGGGAGCATGCGGGCAAAACCTGCATCGAGGGTTCGAATCCCTCCGTCTCCGCCAGTTTTCAATAGAATCAACGTGTTGCGCGTGTTCTGGCTTTAATCCGCGCAAGAAGACGCCGGTTGGGGCAATCGTTATTTCGGGTGGCGTCAGGGATCGGGGTAGCAAGGCGGCGCGATTGTCGCGTAATCGAGTCTGATACCTGATTGCTCAGGCCCATCTGGTTGGAACTGGTCAAACAATGAGCCGTCCTCTAGATGGTGTCGTCACAAGATTTTGGCCCATAGGGCGATACATCGGATCTGCACGGCAGCCACAAAAGAAGCCACATTCTTGGCGTAGCGGGTGGCAATACCTCGCCAGCGTTTCAAA
>JAISNX010000011.1 GCA_031276015.1 Azoarcus sp. | reverse complement strand
TTGAAACGCTGGCGAGGTATTGCCACTCGTTACGCCAAGAATGTGGCTTCTTTTGTGGCTGCCGTGCAAATCCGATGTATCGCCTTATGGGTCAAAATCTTGTGACGACACCATCTAGAGCGTTTTCGGTTCGGATGCCGACACAATCCGAAGCCGGAATGTTTTTTGCCATTCCTCGCAAGCGAAGTATCGCGGCCTGCCTTGCCGTCACGCACAAGCAGGCAACCCCTCGTCATTGCGAGGCCCGAAGGGCCGTGGCAATCCAGAAGGCGGTTCAGATTGTATCGGCGCTCCAGGAAACTGAACCGCCGCATGGATTGCCACGGCGCTGCGCGCCTCGCAATGACGAGTGTCATCATCCGAACCGAAAACGCTCTAACGCCCGGTTTGCCGTGGCGGCCCGAGAACAAAGCAGCGCCTTCGTCCCCTGGATAGGGGGCAGCCTCGACGGCATCCTGTGCGAACAGTTCGAGCGCACGGCAGGTAATGATAATTGCGTGCGTTTCGAGGATCTTCACCTTCAAATACCGGCAGAACGGCATCGTTGTCACTACGTCAAGGCCAAGGTGAGAGTGCATCGCTATCCGGACGGTGCTCTGGCTCGGCCAAAGTGTCGGCACATGTTTTTTGCAATGACAGTGCTTCAATGATTCACTTGGTGTGTCGTGATTTTCAATGACGACCGACTTGATCGGCGTTTTCCCGGCGCATAGACGTTTCATGATCGGCGATGTGATAACTTCGCCGCCATTCCACGCGCCACGGATGCGCGCCCGTGCCGGAAGCGGGATAATCGCCCGCATTGCCACCCCTTGTTCCGGGAGTTTCCATGCAGCATCGTGTCAGTCTTACCCAGTTTCTCATCGGCGAGCAGCGCGCCGGGCATGTGTCGCCGGATTTGCGCCTGCTGCTCGAAGTCGTCGCCCGCGCGGTCAAGGCCATCGGCGTCACCATCTCCAAGGGCGCACTGGCCGGGGCGCTCGGCGAGGCGGGTACCGAAAACGTGCAGGGCGAGGCACAAAAGAAGCTCGACGTGATCGCCAACGAAATCCTGCTCCAGGCCAACGAATGGGGCGGACATCTGGCAGCGATGGCTTCCGAGGAGGTCGAAACCGTGCACCAGATTCCCTTCGACTACCCCAAGGGCGGCTACCTGCTGCTCTTCGATCCGCTCGACGGCTCATCGAACATCGACATCAACGTCACCGTCGGCACCATCTTCTCCGTGCTGCGCAACCCGCAGGAAAAAGACAAAGACCCTTCGGAAAACGATTTCCTCCAGCCCGGACGCGAACAGGTCGCCGCCGGTTATGCGATTTACGGGCCATCGACACAGCTCGTGCTCACCGTCGGCAACGGCGTGCACGCCTTCACGCTCGACCGCGAAATGGGCGGCTTCCTCTACACGCATCCCTTCATGACCGTCCCCGAAGACACACGGGAATACGCCATCAACGCCTCCAACATCCGCTATTGGGAGTCGCCCGTGCGGCGCTACATCACCGAATTGCAGCAGGGCAAGGACGGCCCGCGCGGCGCGGATTTCAATATGCGATGGGTCGCGTCCATGGTGGCCGACGTGCACCGGGTGCTGACGCGCGGCGGCATCTTCCTGTATCCGCTCGACGAAAAATGCCGCGCCCAGGGCGGCAAGCTCCGGCTGATGTACGAGGCCAACCCCATGGCGATGCTGATCGAACAGGCGGGCGGCGCGGCCACGACCGGGCGCGAACGCATTCTCGATGTCGTCCCGCAACGCCTGCACCAGCGCGTGCCGGTCATCCTCGGCTCCCGCAGCGAGGTGGCGCGGGTCACGTCCTACCACGGCGACGGCGCGGCGTCCGCCTGAGTATTGCCCCGCAGGGCGAAAACGGCATCGCGCGATGTACCGCCTCGCTTTCGCCCTCGTCCTGGCGCTTCTGCGCACCGCCCCGGCGCTCGCCGAAAACATCGACATCCGCCTCGACGCGCCCAAGGAAGTGCAGCCGCTGCTCCGGCAGCATCTCCGCCTGCTGCGGATGGACTCCGCCGATATACCCGCGCCGGGGCCGGATCGCGCCGCACTGCTGCGGCGCACCCGGCGCGAAATGGCCGATCTGCTCGCCACCGAAGGCTACTTCTCCCCCGACATCCGCATCGACCGCAGCGACGCCGCCAACTGGCATCTGAGCGTCGAACCCGGAGAAAGAACCGTGATCGCGGCGGTCGACATCCGCTGCCAGGGTGCCATCGCGGAAGTGGACGCGGAGGTAGGCACGGACGGCGGCGAGGTGCAATGCGAAACCTTGCGACGCGACTGGGCGATGCCTGTCGGGACGCCTTTCCGGCAGGAAGATTGGGAAAGCGCCAAGCGGACGCTGCTCGACACCTTGCAGCGCGAACGCTACGCGGCGGCGAAACTCGCCTCCAGCCAGGCCGACGTGGATGTCGCCAGCGCCCGCGCGCGGCTTGGTATCGTCATCGACAGCGGCCCGGTTTTCCACTTCGGGCCGCTCGAGGTCAGCGGCCTGCGCACCCTGCCGCCGGATTTCATCGCCCGCTACAACACGCTCAAGGAAGGCGGCATCTACCGACGTGCCGACCTGCTGGCCTTCCAGGAATCCCTGCAAGCCGCGCCGCAACTGGCCGTCGCCGTGGTGAGCATCGACCCCGATCCCCAAAAAGCCGCTGCCGTGCCCGTTCGCGTGGCGGTAACGGAAGCGGCGGCGCAGCACTTGGGCTTCGGATTGGGCATATCGAGCAATACCGGCTACCGGGTGGAAACCTCCTACCGCCACGTCAACCTTTTCGGGCGGGGATGGGAACTTGCCAGCGCCCTGCGCCTGGAACAGCGCCGCCAGTCCCTCTATGCCGACATCTTCCTGCCGCCCGACCGGGCGCGCCACCGCGACAGCGCCGGAATAAGTTTCGAGCGCAGCGATCTGGAAGGGCTGCGCATCCACACCGGCGCGGCGGGGCTGGCCCGGCACATCCGTCACGATGACATCGAAATCCAGATCGCTACCCGCGTGCAGCGCGAAGAAATCCATCCCGACGATGCCGATGCGAACAGCTACAACACGCTGACGCTGAATTGGGGATGGGTGCGGCGTGCCGTCGACAACGTACTCGACCCGCGCAGCGGCCATGTGCTCGAAATCCAGTTTGGCGGCGGCCTGGGCATCTCCACGCAGGCGCAGAGTTTCACCCGCGGCTATGGCCGCTATCAGCATTATTTCAGTCTTGGGCCGCGCAATGTATTCATACTGCGTGGCGAAGCGGGCGCGACCCTGGCGAAAACGCGGGACGGCGTACCGCAGGATTTTCTTTTCCGTGCCGGGGGCACGCAATCCGTGCGCGGCTATGCCTATCGCAGCCTGGGCACGGAAGAAGGCTCGGCCACCGTGGGCGGGCGCTATCTTGCCGTCGCCAGCGCCGAAGTCGTGCGCTGGATCAGCGCCAACGCGGGCCTGGCCGTCTTCATCGACTCCGGCGACGCCGCCGACTCGCGGGAAAGCTTCCGTGCTCACACCGGCTACGGCTTTGGTGCGCGCTGGCTCAGCCCCGCCGGGCCGCTCGCCATCGACCTGGCCTGGCCGCGCGGCGAAAAACGCCCGCGCCTGCACTTCGGGGTGGAAGTCGCGTTCTGAAGGGGGCGTGCTTGCGGGATTGCACCGGCGTCACACATAATCCGTGAGGATTTTCGGACGTGATTTATTTCACGCGTCGATTCGGAGAATGGGATGCGTGCTTATGTGGGGGAGGGGGCTGATGCGTAATTCGCTCATCGTGGACATCATTGGCGCGGGCGGTCTCATCATCGTGGAAGCCCTGCTTCGCGCCCGGAAACCCTGACCCGACGCACGGCTGGCGCACTGTGGCGCGCATGTAGCCGAACACGGCTGCAAATGGCGCGGGCTGCCAGAGCGGTTTGGGCGCTGGCATACGGTCTGTGCCCCCGAAACGAAACCGGATCACGGCCTGGGAATACGACCGAGCCATGTACCGCCGTCGCAATGAAGTCGAGCGTCTGTTCCGCCGACTCAAAGGCTTTCGCCGAATCTTCTCCCGTTTCGAGAAGCTCGACTTGATGTTCCGCGCCTTCATTCCCTTCGCGCTGATCGTCGATGCTCTACGATAGTGTGAACACGCCCTAATAAAAATCAACGAGTCGCATTCAGGCTTGCGCCGAAATAATGACTTGTTCAGTGTTTCCATAAATCAAAAATGCACTAGAACCGCCGCTTTCACTCCTTCGGCGCGGAGCGGATCAGATGCTCGAACGCGGCGAGCGAGGCTTTCGCGCCTTCGCCCATGGCGATGACGATCTGCTTGAACGGTACCGTCGTGCAGTCGCCCGCGGCGAAGATGCCGGCCACCGAGGTCTGTCCGCGGCTGTCGATCTCGATCTCGCCACGCGCGGAGAGTTTGACCGCCGTGCCTTTCAGCCAGTCCGTGTTCGGCAGGAGGCCGATCTGCACGAAAATCCCTTCGAGTTCGATGCGCCGCGTCTTTCCGCTGGCGCGGTCCATGTAGACGAGGCCGTTGACCTTTTCGCCGTCGCCGGTCACTTCGATCGTCTGCGCCTGCGTGTGGATGCTCACGTTGGGCAGGCTGGCGAGCCGTTGCTGCAGCACGGCGTCGGCACGCAGCGCCGAATCGAATTCGAGC
>JAISNX010000126.1 GCA_031276015.1 Azoarcus sp. | reverse complement strand
TCGCTCTCGCTGTCGGTATCCGTCAGTTTGTACTGGAAGGAGTCCAGACCATCGTAGCCCGTTTGCGGCGCGGCATACTGGAAGCTGCCGTCCGGGTTGATCCACACACGGCCACCATTCTCGGTGATGAGGGTCGGCGCGTCATTGCCAAAGTTGGACGATTGCGTGACGCTTACCTCGGTGCTGCCCTCGCCCATCCTGACCGCCACGACATGTATGACGTCACCCGCCGGAGACGTGTCCGGGCCTTCGCCATAATCTTCTGTAATGACGTTGCCGGTATTGCGCGAAGTGTAGCTCGTGTCGCCAATGTAGTCATTCGTCGCATTCGGATCAGTGTCGGCGATCTGGATTTTCACTGTTATCGGATCGCTCGTGCCGCCGTTGCTGTTGACCGCCCGATACTGGAAGGAGTCCTCATCCGGCACATTGTCGCTATGGTCACGCAACGGTGCCGTGTAGACGAAATGGCCATCCGGGTAGATCGTGACCGTTCCGCCCAAGGCGGTTGGAAACGACGTACCTCCCTGCAAGACGTTAATGCCGGAACCATCGGAACTAACAACTTGGCCCACCCTGACACCATCGCCATCGTTGAGCAGCACGTTGTTCGTGCCGTCGAAGGTGGTCGTAGAGCCTTCCTTGACGGTGAAGTTGTCGTCCGCTCCCTGCCAGGACCGTGGCGGCGTGGGAGGAGGATCAGTAGGATCAGTAAGAGGACGAGGAGGATCTTGAGGATTCTCGTCGTTTAGAAAGCGATAAGAACCTCGTAGCGGGCGAATGGGTTCGTCAACACGTGCCACCATCTCTGCGGTGTCGTGACCTTCATTAGGGCCACCGCCGCCAGTCGCCGGAGGATCCATTTCGTCGAGATTGGGCTGAAGCTTGGCTATGATCTCTTCGAGTTGTTTCGGCGTCATTTCGACTTCTTCGTCGTCCGGTGCTATGGCGACTTCCGTCCTGCCCGGGATAGAAAATGGATTGCCGACATCGGAAGTCAGCACGACCGGGCCATCTCCGGTGACGAGGGTTTCGCCCTCATGGATAGAATCGCCGGGCTTGAGCGGACGAAGGCCATCCGGGCCGCGCGCAAAGGCTTGACCCTTGACCGAGTTGACGGTTGCAACGACTTGATTCGGTACCATTTTAGTGCCTCCTGATGCCCGTTTCGCGGCCCGTTCGACACAGGACAAGGGCGAGAGTTAGTTAAGGGAACCCGGCTTCGGCTGCTGTTTTGGTGAAACACACACCGCTCCGGCAATCACACACGATGTAAGCGTATAAAGAGTCGCAGAAGAAAAATATTGTACTGACGTACAAGGTGCGGAAAAAACCACAGTTTCCGCACAAATTTTCGTAAATATATCATTGAAACGCCGATCAAGTTGACTGTCATTGCGAGCGAAGCGCGGCAATCCGCGCGCCGTATGGATTGCCACGTCCCTCCGGGCCTCGCAATGACGCTCAATCAGCGTTTCCCATAGCGTGTTGTAAAACGGGCCTGCCGCCGCGCTAGGCTTCCCCGGCGCTGCCGCCTCGCAGACGCAGCACCAGTTGCAGGCGGTCGCGCACGCCCAGCTTGGCGAAAATGGCTCCCATGTGCGCCTTGACCGTGCGCTCGGTAATGCCGAGGGAAGCCGCAATCTCTTTGTTGGAGCGGCCCGTCGCCACTTCGCGGGCGACTTCGGCCTCGCGTTCGGAGAGTTCCTCGGGCAGTTCGCCGAGCGCAGGTAATTTTTTGTTGGCCGTTTTGATCAGGTAGTTCATCAACTCCGACCCGATCCAGTATCCGCCGCGATTCACAACCTGGGCAACCGCCTGCAATTGCCTGGGCGACGCCCATCCGTTGCAATAGCCATGCGCGCCGGATTTCAGCGCCAGCAAGGCTTCGCGCTCGTTGGGAATGTTGGAGACCACTACCGCAGCGGCACCGCCGAACACGCCCGGAATGGCGGCGAGCAGGCGCTCCCAACCGGGAGCAGCCGTGCCAAGCCAGACAATATCGGCTTGCGTCCGTGCCGTGAGCGCCACGTCCTGCGTGAGCGACTGCGCGTCGGGAAAGGCTTCGTGCCAGCGCGGTGAAGGCTGTGCCGCACCCACCACGAGGAAAAGGTTGCGCATTATCGTTCCGTCATCGCAATCGTCTTGGTCTTTATTACAGGTTTGAGCAGGTATTCGAGCACGGTTTTCTTGCCGGTCAGCACATCGACCTCGGCCACCATGCCGGGGGTGATCTGCATATTGTCCCCCAAAGAGGATTTGGTCGTGCGGACTCTGATGAGATAGTTGGCGTTGCCTTTTTCGTCCGTGACGGTGTCTGCCGAGATGTGTTCGATTTTGCCCTCCAGTCCGCCGAAGATAGCAAAGTCATAGGCCGTGATCTTGACCCGCGCGTCCAGGCCGGGCCGCAGGAAGCCGATGTCGCGGGGCTTGATGAGCGCCTCGAACAACAGGTCATCGTCCAGCGGCACGATTTCGACCAGTTCCTTGCCCGGCTGCACCACGGCATTGATGGTGTTGACCAGCAGGCGCTTGACCGTACCCCGCACCGGCGAGCGCACGTCGGTTTGGGCCACCTTGTCGGCGCTCGTTTTTTCGCGTGCCCCGAGGTTGGCAAGGCGCGCCCGGGTTTCGCCGAGTTCCTTGCTCCACTGGTTGCGGGTGTTGAGTTCGACATCCTGGATCTTGTGCCGGGATTCGCCGATCGCCGCCTGGACTTTCTGGATTTGCGCCGCGGCCTGGTTACGCTCGCCGGCGATTTTCTCCATGTTCTGCTCAAGCTTGATGACTTCCATCTCGGAGACCGCGCCCGTTTCCAGCAACGCCTTGGTCATGTCGTATTCCTGCTTGGCGAGAACATAATTGCGGGAGGCCGCCGTATGGCGCGCCCGCACTTCGTTGAGTTCTTCTTCGCGCTGCGTCAGTTGCTGGCGGGCCATGGAAAGCTGGGCCTCGACTTCGGCATGCGAGGATTTGTAGAGACTCTCCTCCTGGCTGGCGATCTCGGGCGCTTCCCGAAGCACTTCCTCCGGCACGATGAAGGGCTGGCCGTCGATGAGCGCCTGCAAGCGGGCTTCCTTCGCCATGGAGGAAAGGAATTCGACGCGCTCGCCTTGCTGCATGAGGGCGAAGCGGGAAGAGTCGATGCGCAGCAGCACCTGGCCGGGCATGACCTCCTGACCTTCGCGCACCAACAGTTCCTTGACCTGGCCGCCATCGACAGACTGGATGATCTGCACCTGCGACGATGGAATGACCTTGCCTTCGCCGCGCGTCACTTCGTCGAGCGGGGCCATTGCCGCCCAACCGAGCAGCAGCAGCACGACAACGACGATGAGATGCAGCAAGCGCCGGGCGCGCAGGGGTTCCTGTTGCAGCCGCGCCCAATCGGCTTCATCGCCCCAGTTCAGTTCCTGGGATGTCGGCAAGGCGGGCAACAGGCGGTCGAAAAAACGCTCGAAGAAGGGCCGCATCGGCGCGGCTGTCTTGTTCGAGACCTTGCCGATCTGCTCGAAAGCCGTGCGGGCGTGCCGCATGGGATCTTTGCGCCCCCGCTCCCCGGACGCGGGGGTACCCGCGTCCTGTTGTTTCATCATCTGTGTTTCGCCCGGCAGCGAATCGCCACGACCGCCGGGCGGCATCCGCATCTTGACTGGCCTGTTCATTATCTGGCCCTCCCGACCTTGCCCTGACGCAACGCCTCGACGACCAGCGCCTTGGGGCCGTCGGCGACGGCGCGTCCGCCGTCGATGACGATGATGCGCTCGGCCAACGCCAGCATCGGCGTGCGGTGCGTGATGATGAGCAAAGTTTTGCCTTGACTGAATTCCTTGAGATTATGCTTTATTTCCTCCTCGCTGGTGTGATCCATGGATGCCGTCGGTTCATCCATCAGCAGAATGGGCGGATCGTGGATGACGGCGCGCGCGATGGCCACCCCCTGGCGCTGCCCGCCCGAAAGCGAGTCGCCGCGCTCGCTCACCATCATGTCGAAGCCCTGGGGATGGGCATCGACGAACCCGGTCAGCCCGGCGAGGACGGCGGCGCGCAACACGTCGGTGTCGTCGGCATGGGGTCGGGCGAGCGCGATGTTGTCGCGCAGGGTGCCGAAAAAGAGATTCGGTTCCTGCGGCACATAGCCGATGTGGCGGCGCAATTCCGCCGGGTCGATCTGGCGGACGTCGATGCCGTCGATCAGCACCGCGCCGGAGGTAGGGCGGTAAAGGCCGAGAATGAGCTTTTCGAGCGTGGTCTTGCCGGAGCCGACGCGGCCAATGATGGCGACGTGCTCCCCGGCCTTGACGCGGAACGACAGACCGTTCAAACAGGACACTTCCTGCCCCGGATAGGCGAAAACGACATCGCGGAATTCGATCTCGCCGCGCAGGCTCTTGCGGCTGATGAAATTCGCGCCCTCGGGGCGTTCGCACTCGCGGTGCATCAGGCCATCGACCGATTCCAGCGCGGTGGCGGCGCTGTGGTATTGCACGAGCAACCCGGCGATGCGCCCGATCGGCGACATCGCCCGCCCCGAAAGCATGTAACAGCCCACCAGCCCGCCGACGCTGAGTTCGCCCTCGTTAATCAGGTACACACCGATGAGCATCACCACGAGGCTGACTATCTGGATAGCCCAGTTAGCCCCATTGACCGCCGTGGCCGACAGCAGGCGAAGCTGCGTGCTGACCCGCGCCAACAGGGCGGTATTCCACTCCCATTTGCGTTGTACGGAAGCCTCCGCCCCCATCGACTTCAGGGTTTCCACCCCGACCAGCCCTTCGACCAGGGTAGCGTTGCGCTGCGCCCCCGCGCGATAGGATGTCTGCGCGAGATCGTGCATCTTGCTTTGCACGATGATGGAATAAACCACCAACAGGACGATACCCGCGACGAACGGCACCACCAGCGGCAGCGAAATCCAGCCGATGATGACCAGGAAGAGCAACGCGAACGGCAGGTCGATGAAAGCCGTCACCGTCGCGGAGCCGATGAAAGCGATTACGCTCTCGAACCCTTTTATGCTGGCCGCGAGCGACCCCGCCGAGGTCGGGCGTGCTTCCATGCGCATGCCCAGCACGCGCTCCATGATGCGCGCCGAGAGTTCCACGTCTACCCGGCTGCTCGCAAGGTCGACGAAATAACCCCGCATCGTGCGCAGCACCAGATCGAACAGCAGCACGATGAACACCCCGATCGTGAGCACCCACAGGGTTTCGATGGCGCTGTTCGGCACCACGCGGTCGTACACGTTCATGATGAACAGGGGCATCGCCACCGCGAACAGGTTGATGACGAAAGCGGACAGCAGCACATCGTTGTAGATGTGCCGGTTTGCGGAAATGACGCTCCAGAACCAATGCCCGCTGCGAACCCGCGCGCTTTGCGGTGCCCGCGCGTCGAACTGGAACGCCGGGCGCACATAGATCGCGTGGCCGCTGTAGTGCTTTTCCAGATCCTCGCGCCGCAGCATCACGGCGGCCTCGCTCAACTCGGGGAAGATCACCTTCCAGCGATTGCGGCGCGTGCTCATCTGCGTCACCACGCATGCGCCGCCGTTGTTGAGCAACAGCACCACCGGCAGCAAGGCTTGGTTGATGCCGTCGAGCGAAGTGGCAACGATATTGCTGCGCATACCGGCGCGGCGCGCGGCGCGCTCGAAAAGCGCGGGCGTCAAGCGCCCATCCTTGAGCGGCAAACCTGCAACAATCGCATCGCGCGTCTGATTGCCGCCAAAGGCGCGCACCAACATCAGCAAGCTATTGAGCAAGGCATCGACAGGCGGATGACTGGCGGACGCCTGCGCCGGGGCTGCTTGCCTGGCTGCTTCAGTCACGGAACATCCCGTACATGGAAATCATATTTATCAATTATTCATCGGGACGCCTGCCCGACGATACACACAAAGAGCGCCACGAAGGGCATTACGCGGATTCTACACGTCCCCGCAAGTATGTAATGCCGTAACGCGCGCGTGCCCCCCGCGGATGGCCGCGCGTGTGATGCCTTTGGCGCATTGTGCGCTTGCGGAGAAGCACGGCGCGGCGCAAAATCGGGACGAAGATGAATCCGGAATAAACCGGCGCAAATCACCGCGAGGGGGAATCATGAATACCGTACAACGCAGGCGCTATTCGCGCATCAGCTTCCATGGCGAGGCGTCCCTCCAGATTGGCAATTGCCAGAGGGCATGCGAAGTCCTCGACCTTTCCCTGCGCGGCGCGCTGGTCGTCGTCGATTTTCCCGATCTCGCCACGGGCACGCCCTGCCTGCTCGAACTGCAGCTCGGCGACGAAACCTGCGTGCGCATGGACGGACACGTCGCGCACTGCCGGGGTACGCAGGTCGGCATCGTCTGCGAGGCCACCGACCTCGACAGCATCAGCCATCTGCGACGGCTGCTTTCCCTCAACCTGGGCGACGCCTCGTTGATGGAGCGGGAATTCTCGACCATGCTCGCGTCGCATACACAGGAAAACGCCGGATAAATCAATCATCATTGCGAGCGAGCGATGCCGCCAGTCCTGCACGGATGGATTGCCATGCCCGTTCGGGCCTTGCAATAGCGATTCCGGGGCTTGGCCGGTTTTGGATAACCCGATGCATTCCCGGCCTCGACAAGCCACAATCCGGCCTTCTGGAATCCCGTGCGCCCCGCCATGCTCGACACGCTGAAACGCTGGCTGAACCGCGTTCGCAAAAACGAAACCGCCGCACCCGCGCCCGAACTCTGGGCACGGGTGGAAGCGCGCCTGCCGTTCCTGGATTTCCTGCCGGAAGAAACGCGCCCCCGACTGCGCGCGCTGGCCGTGGCGTTTCTCGGAGAAAAGGAATTCTACGGCGCGCAGGGCCTGCAAGTCGGTGACGACATCATGCTTTCCATCGCCCTGCAAGCAAGCCTGCTCATCCTGAACCGGGGACTTGCCGCCTATCGCGGGTGGGTGGGCATCATCGTCTATCCCGGCGATTTCGTCGTGCCGCGCCAAGTGATGGATGAAGCGGGCGTCGTCCACGAATACGACGACCCGATGCTCGGCGAAGCCCGCCAGGACGGGCCGGTCGTCGTGGCGTGGTTCGACGGCGGCTGCCCCGGCGTCAACGTCATCCTCCATGAATTCGCCCACAAGCTCGACATGGCCAACGGCAACGCCGACGGTTCCCCGGCCCTGCTGCCCGGCATGTCGCGGCGGCAGTGGGCGGAGGCTTTCACCGCCGCCTACGAGCGCCTGTGCCGACTCGACGACGCAGGCATCGAAACGATTCTCGACCCCTACGCCACGACCAATCCCGCCGAGTTCTTCGCCGTCGCGTCCGAAGCGTTCTTCGAGACCCCCCTGAGCCTGCGTGCCGCGTTTCCCGCGGTGTATGCGCAACTATCCGCCTATTACGGCCTCGACACCGCCGAGGGCGAAGCGCGGAAAAGCGGCATCCGCTTCGCTGCGGAACCGGACAACCCGCCGGAAGATTCCGATGACGGCACGGCGGGGTGAAACCGTGGGTGACGCAAGGTATTTCCCCCCCTTACTTCGGGAAAGCTACAATGCGCCGGGTTGCCGATCAGGGCAATTTTCAGGGAAACGCTGAACGAGCCTCATTGCGAGGCGCACAGCAACGTGGCAATCCATACGACCCGTAAATTGCCGCGCTTCGCTTGCAATGACGATTACTTGACCAGCGTTCCCCTCCTGTCGTGGTTTCCCCTCTCGCCCCTGAACGGGGTTTTCGTCACACCTGTCCGACCGCGCGGCACTGACCCCGCGCGGTGCCTGCGGAGCCGAAGCGCCCGCCCGTCCATGAATATCGCCCCGCCACGCGATCCCGATTCCGATGAAACCGCCCGCCCGGTTCCGCCGCCGGGCCTGCTCGGCTGCGGCATCGGCCCGCGTCTGCTCATCGCCGCGACGGCAAGCGCCCTGTTGTGGCTTGCCATCGCCTGGGCGCTCGCCTGAAACCCGCCCCATGCCCGGTATGTCCGCGATCCGCTTCGAGAATCTGACCCTCGGCTACGAACGCCACCCCGCCGTCCATCACCTGAGCGCGGAAATCCCCGCCGGGGCGCTGGTCGCCGTGGTCGGCCCCAACGGCGCGGGCAAATCCACCCTGCTCAAAGGCATCGCCGGGGAGCTTCGCCCGCTCGACGGCCACATCCATCTATCGGAACACGGCCACGCCGGGCTGGCCTACATGCCGCAACGCAACGAGCTGGACAGCACTTTCCCGGTGTCGGTGTTCGACATGGCGTCGATGGGCCTGTGGCACGAGATCGGCCCGTTCCGGGGCATCGACTGCGGGCGACGGCGGCGCGTGCTCGATGCGCTCGACGCGGTGGGACTGACCGGATTCGCCGCCAGAACCATCGGCTCGCTTTCGGGCGGGCAACTGCAACGCGCCCGCTTCGCGCGGCTGATCCTCCAAGACGCCCCCCTCATCCTGCTCGACGAACCCTTTGCCGCCATCGACGCGCGCACCGTCGACGACCTCGTTCATCTCATCCTGCGCTGGCATGCCGAAGGGCGCACCATCCTCACCGTCGTGCACGACTTCGAGCAAGTGCGCCGTCATTTCCCCGCCTGCCTGCTGCTCGCGCGCGAACTGGTGGCCTTCGGTCCCACCGCCGACGTGCTGACCGATACGCTGCTCGAACGCGCCCGGCATCTGTCCGAGGCATTCGACGAACACGCGGCGGAATGCCCCATGCCGGAAACGCCATGACGATCTACGACGCAATCATCGCCCCCTTCGCCGACTTCGGCTTCATGCGCCGGGGGCTGGCGGGAACGCTCGCGCTGGCGCTCGGCGCGACGCCCATGGGCGCATTCCTGCTGTTGCGAAGAATGAGCCTGATGGGCGAGGCCATGAGCCATGCGATCCTGCCGGGCGCGGCGCTCGGCTACCTCGTCAGCGGCCTGTCCCTGGGCGCGATGACGGCGGGCGGCCTCGCCGCCGGGCTGGCGGTAGTGTTCGCCGCCGGGCTGGTGGCGCGGACATCCAACCTCAAGGAAGACGCCAGCCTTGCCGCCTTCTACCTGCTCTCGCTCGCCGCCGGGGTGATGATCGTCTCGCTTTCCGGGCGCAATCTCGACCTCCTGCGCGTCCTGTTCGGCTCGGTGCTCGCGCTCGACGATGCCTCCCTGCTCCTCATCGCCGCCATCGCCACCCTCTCGCTTTTCGGCCTGGCCCTGCTGCTCAGGCCGCTGGCGCTGGAATGCTTCGACCCCGCCTTCCTGCGCGCCGTCAGCCGCACATCGCCGCTCGCGCATTACGGTTTTCTCCTGCTGGTCGTGCTCAATCTGGTGAGCGGCTTTCACGCCCTCGGCACCCTCATGGCGGTCGGCATCATGATCCTGCCCGCCGCCTCGGCGCGGCTCTGGACGCGCAGCCTGGCCGCCATGCTGGCGCTTGGCTCCGGCCTGGCCTTCCTCGGCGGCGCGGCGGGCCTGCTGCTCTCCTTCCACGCCGACGTTCCGGCGGGGCCGGCCATCATCCTCGTTTGTGGATTCATCTACTTCGTTTCCCTCGCCGCCGCGCCGGGCGGCCTGCTCGCCCCCCGCCTGCCCGTGCACCGGCACCTGTCATCGTAAAATCGTCGCCATGAATTTCCCCGTCCCGCCGCGCCCGCTACGGATGCTTCTCGTGCTGTTCGGGCTGCTGCTCGCTTGCGCCCGCGCCGCTGCCGACATCGAAGTCGTCGCCAGCTTCAGCATCCTCGGCGACCTGGTGCGCGAAGTCGGCGGCGAACGGGCGACGGTACACGCCCTGGTCGGCCCGGATCAGGATGCCCACGTCTACGAACCCCGCCCCTCCGACGCCCGCCGCGCTGGCACTGCCCGGCTGGTGGTGACGAACGGCCTCGGCTTCGACGACTGGCTGCCGCGCCTGGCGCGTTCCTCCGGCTACAAGGGCGCGGTCGTTGTCGCCAGCGACGGCATACGGCCCCTGCCCATGAACCGCCCCGACGATCACGATCACGGCGGCAGCGCCGGACGCGCCGATCCCCACGCCTGGCAGGACATAGGCAACGTCCGCATCTACATCGGCAACATCGCCGCTGCCCTCGCCGCCGTCGATCCCGATGGCACGGACGCCTACCGCGCCAACGCCGCGCGCTACCTCGCCGCGCTCGATGCGCTCGACGCGGACATTCGCAAGGCCATTGCCCGGCTGCCCGAAGAACGCCGGAAAGTCGTGAGTTCCCACGACGCCTTTGGCTACTTCGCCCGCGCCTACGGCCTGCGCTTTCTCGCCCCGGCGGGCGTGGCCGGGCACAGCGAACCCGGCGCGCGCAGTGTCGCCCGGCTCATCGCCCAGTTGCGACGCGAAAAAGCGCCGCCCGTCTTCCTCGAAAACGTCAGCGATCCCCGCCTGATCGAGCGCATCCGCAGCGAAAGCGGCGCGGTGATGGGCGGCACGCTCTACTCCGACGCGCTGTCTTCCGCCGACGGCCCCGCGCCGACCTACCTCGCCATGATGCGGCACAACCTCGCCACACTCATGGCCGCGCTTGAAGTGCGTTGAAGCGCGTTGAAGCGCAGGGGACAACCGGGCACGGCACGTCGTGCCCGGGCATCGAGGAAATGCCGACGAGGTAATCGTCATTGCGATCGGAGCGAAGCGATCCAGTGCTGCGTATGGATTGCCACGGCGCTACGCGCCTCGCAATGACACGAATCTCCCACTCCGTCATTGCGAGGGCCGAAGGCCCGCGGCAATCCACACGGTGGCGACTACTTGCACTGGCGGGCGGTATTGCGGGAATCCTGGTCACATGGATTGCCACGCCCTTTCGCGCCTCGCAATGACGGGTAACGAGTATGGAGGGCATTGCGATGCCCTCCATACTCGTCATTGCGTAATGGGTTTTCGTATAAACACAGTTAAAACCTTTACTGCCGGATGATTCATTTACTTTACACCCGTAACAGAGAAGGCTAGAGTCCTCGACACCGATAAGGCATGCCTTTCATTTGCCGGAGTACCTCCCATGTACTGTTTATTGATTCTTCCCTCACGGATTATCTGACACTGAAAGGCGACTGGGCCAACATGCCGGTCGGAGGAAAAATCGGTTTTACGGCAGGCATCCAGCACCGTCCGGACCCGGATAAACATTTAAGATCCTATAGGGAAGCCCTTACCGAAGAATGCGACATTGCGGAATCCCTTCCCGCCAGCCGCCTGCATCCGGAACTGAAAGGCAATTACAAAAAGCTGCGTTGTATGCGCAAGAAGACCATCGAATTCAATAGGCAATACGGACAGAAAGAGTACAAGCAGTACGAGTCGACCCTGGTCAGGTATTTTCTGGAGCAATACGGTTTTGCCGTGCTGGAAACCGAAAGCGAATTCCTGGGGATAAGCGGGGCGCGCTGAACGAAGTGGCACGGGCGTGCCCCCGGTACGGAATCTGCCGGAATGACAGCCCGTCCCGTCGCCCTGCCGTATCCGGCGCTCAGATTTCGAGGTTGTCGATCAGCCGCGTTGTCCCGAGCCGGGCGGCGGCAAGGACGACCAATGCATCGTCCGCACGCTGCGGCACTTGCAGGTCGGCGCGGCGGCGCACGGTGAAGTAATCGGGCTGCCAGCCGTGCCCTTGCAGTGCTTCGATGGCGGCGGCTTCGAGTGCGGCGTAGTCGCGCGCGCCGCCGCGCACGGCATCGGCGACGAGGGCGATCTGCCGGTACAGGTGCGGCGCTTCGGCGCGCTCGGCGGGGGAGAGATACCTGTTGCGCGAGGAAAGGGCCAGGCCGTCGGCGGCGCGGATGGTGTCCTGGGGGACGATTTCCATGGGCAGCGCCAGTTCGCGCACCATGCTGCTCAGTACCATGAGCTGCTGGTAGTCCTTCTTGCCGAAAAGGGCGACATCGGGGGCGACGATGTTGAAAAGCTTGAGGACGACGGTCGCCACGCCGCGAAAATGGCCGGGGCGGCAGGCACCTTCGAGGATGTCGGTCTGCGCGGGAGCGGGAACGACGAGGCAGCCCTGCGCCTGCGGGTACATGACGGTTTCGTCCGGGGCGAACAGGTGCGCGACGCCGACGGCTTCCAGCTTTTCGCGGTCGGCCTCGGGCGTGCGCGGGTATTTGTCGAAATCTTCGGCGGGGCCGAATTGCAGGCGATTGACGAAGATGCTGGCAATGACGGTATCGGCGTGCCTTGCCGCTTCGCGCATGAGGGCGATGTGGCCGTCGTGCAGGTTGCCCATGGTGGGCACGAGGGCGACCCGCCCGGCCCGTGCGCGCGCCGCGCGCAGGCTGGCGATGGTGGTGTGGATCTGCATTGCCAAGCCTCAGTAGCAGTGTTCCGGCGCGGGAAAGCTGCCGTCCCGGACGGCGGCGACGTAGGCACTGACGGCTTCTTCGATGGAAGCCGCGCCCTGCATGAAGTTGCGCACGAAGCGCGCCGTCTTGCCGGGAAAGACGCCGAGCATGTCGTGCATGACCAGCACTTGTCCGTCGCATGCGGTGCCCGCGCCGATGCCGATGGTCGCCGTGGTCGCCAGGCTGGCGGTGATTTCGCCCGCGAGCGCGGCGGGCAGCATTTCCATGACCAGCAGCGCGGCACCGGCCTGTTCCAGCGCCAGGGCGTCCGCCTTGAGGCGGGCGGCGTTGGCCTCGCCGCGCCCTTGTACGCGGTAGCCGCCGAGCTGGTGCACCGATTGCGGGGTCAGGCCGATGTGGGCGCATACCGGCACGCCGCGTTCGACGAGGAAGCGCACGGTTTCGGCCATGTACGCGCCGCCTTCGAGCTTGACCATCTGCGCGCCCGCGGCCATCAGGCGGGCGGCGCTGCGCAGGGCCTGAGCGGGGCTTTCCTGGTAGCTGCCGAAGGGCAGGTCGCTGAGGACGAAGGCGCGTTTCGCGCCCCGGCCAACACATTCGGTGTGGTAGACCATCTGGTCGAGCGTGACGGGCAAGGTGGTCGCCTGCCCCTGGACGGTGTTGCCGAGCGAGTCGCCGACCAGGAGGGTATCGACGCCGCAACGCTCGAACAGGGCGGCGAAGCTGGCGTCGTAACAGGTGAGCATGGCGATCCTGCGGCCTTCGGCGCGCATTTTGCCCAGTTCGGAAAGCGTGACGGGTCTGTCGTTCTGAAGGTAGCTCATGGTGTTTTCGGCTCGCCTTTACGGGGAGCGAAGTTTCAGTCAAACCAGGGGGGATGTGCAAGCGCGGAGGGGGTCGCGGGCGGCGTCAGCCCGCGTAGCCGAAAAATTCGCGGTGGCTGCGCATTTCGCCGAGGCGCTCGATGAGAAGCTGGAAATCTTCTTCGTTGTCGACCGGGTTGAGCACGGCGGCATCGACGACGAAAAGCGGGGCCGCTTCGTACTGGAAGAAGAAGTTGGCGTAGCGCCTGGCGACTTTTTCGAGGTAGCTCTCGGTGATCCGGCGTTCGGCGTCGATGCCCCGTTTGTGGATGCGCTCGACCAGCGCCATGGTCGGTGCCTGCAAATAGATGACGAGGTCGGGAACGGGCAGGGAGGCGGGTTTCATTTCCGCGTAAATCCGCTCGTAGAGGGCGAATTCGTCGGACGAAAGGGTGATGCGGGCAAAGAGCGGGTCGCGGTCGAGCAGGAAGTCGGAAACGACGCGCGGATTGTTGCCCGCACTGTCGTGTTCGAGCGTGGCGAGGTGGTCGAGACGCTGGAACAGGAAAGACAACTGGACGGGCAGCGCCCATCGTTCCGGGTTTTGGTAGAAGTGGGCGAGAAAGGGGTTTTTTTGCGGCTGTTCGAATAGTTGGCTGGCCTGGAGATGTTCGGCCAGCCGTTTCGCCAGCGAGGTCTTGCCCGCGCCGATCGGGCCTTCGACGGCGATGTAGCGCGCCCTGTCGAGCATGGAGGACGTTTCGGCGGGGCGCGCGTGAAGGGTGGGATCGGTCATGTCTGGTAGAAAAAACGGTTCGACAAGAAAACCGCGAAGGCGTGTTCGTCCTGCATCGCGCCGATGAAGGTGCCCTGCTGGAGTTCGCAGCCCAGGGCGAGGAGGAAGTCCTGTTGCGCCTGGCTGCGCACGCCGCGCGCCAATACCTGGATGCCGAGCGGTGCCGCCATGTGGACGATGGCTTCGATCAGTGCCGTGTCGTGATCGTTTCGCCCGACTTGTTCGACGAGGGCGGCATCGAGTTTGAGCGTGTCGAAGGGGTAGCGGGCCAGTTGCGCGAGCGGCACGGGGTCGCGGGCGAAGTTGTCGAGCGCCAGCCGAATGCCCATGTCCGCCAGGGTTTGCAGTGTGGAGGCGGTTTCGTCGCCGGGCAGGGAGAGCGCGCGGATGTCGATGGCGAGTTCCAGCCGCCGCGGTTCCAGCCCGTTCGTCGCCAGGGCGGAGCCGATCAGCGTCGGCAGGGCGGCGTCCCGGATTTGTCCGGCGTCGATGTCGAGGCTGATGGCCGGGGCGCGATGCTGGCTGTGCGGCCAGGTTCCGGCGCTGCGGAAGATGGCGGCGAGCGTGCGGGCATCGAGCGCGGCTTCCCGGCCCTTGTCCGCGTCGTTGGCGGCGAGGCCGACGCGGGCGCGGGAATCCGGCCCTTGCGGCAGCCAGCGCGGCAGGACTTCGACGGCGTGTATCGCGCCGCTGCGGACGTGGATTTGCGGCTGGAAATAAAGCGAGAGCCTGGCCGGGGCATCTTGCGGGGGTTTTGCGTCCGGGAAGGTGCGGGGCCGCGCGCCGCCGAGGACGATGGCGTGGATGCCGGGACGCAGGCGCGGCGCGGCGATGTAGGGGAAGTCCTGCACGCGGCCATCGGGCAGGACGAGCGCGAGCGTGCCGCGCGCCTCTCCCCGGATCAGCAGCCTTTCTCGGGCGTCGAGGAAAGCCTGTCCGTCGGCGAACAGATCGGCCAGGGCTTGCCCGGCAAGCTGGCGGTAGCTGCGGCCCAGCAGGTGGCAGGCGGCGCTGTTGACGTCGATGATGTACTCGTCGCCGGTGATGATGAGACCTTCGTCGATGAGTTCGAGCAAGGCCAGGTAGACGCCGACCTCCGTCCCTTCCGACAAATCCGGGACGAAGGCCGCCGCGGCGTTGCCGTTCCGTGGGGAAGGGGCTGTATTCATCGGAGGCTGCATATCCTGGATGTCCAGTCTGCTATATCGGCGCGGGCGGCGGAGGGCCAAGGGAAGCTTGGCGCATTGTGTGCAGGATACCTGCCATGGCCGGAACGGATCGGATGAATAAGGGGGACAAGTCGGCGGTTATTTCTTGCCCAGTCCGCCGAGGAGCACGGCCAGCGGACGTCGCGGTTTGTCGGGAGGCGGCGCGGCGGATGCCGTGGTTTGGGCCGCGCCACGGGCCGGGGCTTCGTAGGGCTTGGAAAAATCGAAGCCGTCGGCGGCGATCATGGGGGCGGCGGCGGGAATGGGGCGCTCGTGTCTCCCACCCCTGCCGCCGCGCGGGTGTTCGGGGCGCTCGCCGGTGCCGTGGCAGTCATGACGTTCGTGGCGATGGGCGGCGGTTTCGGCATGCCTGGCTCCCGGCGCGAAACCGGGGATGGTTTCCTGCGGAATGTCGCGCTTTATCAGCTTCTGGATGTCCGCCAGGAACGGTTTTTCTTCCGCGCTCACCAGCGACACCGCATTGCCCTTGTGTCCGGCGCGGCCCGTGCGGCCGATGCGGTGGATGTAATCCTCGGCGGTGTGCGGCAGTTCGTAGTTGATGACGCAGGGCAGTTCGTCGATGTCCAGCCCCCGCGCGGCGACATCCGTGGCGACCAGCACGCGCAACTGGCCGCCCCGGAAGGCATCCAGCGTTTCGGTGCGCTGCTGCTGGCTCTTGTCGCCGTGGATGGCATCGGCCGGAATGCCGCTCTGTTCGAGAAAACGCGCGAGGCGTCCGCACATCAGCTTGGTGCCGACGAAAACGAGCACCTGGGTATCGGGCTGGCCGCGCAGCAGATGCACGAGCAGGTTGCGCTTCATGCCCGCATCCACCGGGTGCACGACGTGCGTGATGGTGTCCGACACCGTGTTGCGGCGGGCGGCCTCGATCAGTTGCGGGGACTTCAGCATCTGGTCGGCGAGCTTGCGGATTTCTTCCGAGAACGTGGCGGAGAACAGCAGGCTTTGCCGGTTGGCGGGCAACAGGGTCAGGATGCGGCGGACATCGGGGATGAAGCCCATGTCGAGCATCCGGTCGGCTTCGTCGAGCACCAGCACTTCGACCTGGGAAAGATTGATCGTCTTTTGCTGCACATGGTCGAGCAGCCGCCCCGGCGTGGCGATGACGATCTCGGTGCCCTGGCGCAATGCCTGGATTTGCACGTTCATGTCGACGCCGCCATAGACGCAGGTGGCGCGCAGGGACAGATGGCGGCCATACCCGGCGACCGACTCGAAAACCTGTACCGCCAGTTCGCGGGTCGGCGCGAGGATCAAGGCCCGCACCGGATGGCGGGCGGGCGAGGCGCTGGTATTGGCGTGGCGGGCCAGCCGTTGCAGCAGGGGCAGGGTAAAGCCCGCTGTCTTGCCCGTGCCGGTCTGCGCGCCGCCCATCACATCGCGCCCGGCGAGGATGACGGGAATGGCCTGCTGCTGGATTGGCGTCGGTTCGGTATAGCCCGCGTCGGCGATGGCCTGGAGGAGTTCCGGAATAAGGCCGAGATCGGCAAAACTCATGGCTATTGTTTTTCTTCAGGTTGGTTTGTCCGCGACGGACGTTTCATGGAGGGACGGCGGTTCCGCATGAACCGCCGTCCCGGCAAGATCGCCAGCGGGTTTTCATTTCACTTCGGCGGCTTGTTCCAGTTGTTCGATATGGCTTTGCAGCTTTTTGTTTTGCAGGCTTTGCTGCAACTGCACCTTGATGTCATCGAAGGAGGGAGCCTGCATATTGCGCGAGTCTTCCAGCAGGATGACGTGATAGCCGAAATCGGTCTTGACCGGCGTCTTGGTGTACTTGCCTTTGCCAAGGCCGACCAAGGCTTCGGAGAACGGCGGCACGAACGACGAGGGATCGGCCCAGCCGAGATCGCCGCCGCGACTCCTGGAACCCTGGTCGAGTGATTTCTTCGCCAGTTCCGCGAACTTTGCCCCCTTGCCGAGCCGGGTAATCACGGCCTTGGCTTCCGGCTCGGTCTTCAGCAGGATGTGGCGCACGTGGTATTCCTTGCTCGACGCCATGCGGGCTTTGATTTCGTCGTATTCCTTTTTCAGTTCCTCGTCGGTCGGCGGATTGTTTTTCGCCCAGTCTTGCAGGTAGTCCTGGATCAGCACGGTCTGGCGGACGACATCCTGCTTGATCTGGATGTCGGGGCGCTTGTCCACACCGGCCTTGACGGCGGCCTGTTCGAGAACCTGGCGGCGGATGAGATCCTTGCGGACGTTTTCCCGCAGGTTTTCGTCGTCCGGCGCACCCTGGGCGCGGTACGAGGCGATCAGGGTTTCGGCGTAATCGCCCGGAACGGCGACGCCATTGACGGTGACGACAGGCTTGGCCGCCGGTTCGGCCTTGGCTGCGGATTCGGCCTTGGCCGCCGGTGCGGACTTGGCTGCGGAAGAACCGCCGTTGGCCACGTTATCGCCAGCGCAACCCGCCAGGGCAAGGGTGCCAGTGGCGAGAACGGCAAACAATCGACTCGGAAACAGTTTCATGGGAATTCCTTCAGGTTATGGCCGCGATGGCCGTTGGTGAAACGTTGGGTAAAGACCGCGCCGGTCTTGTCTGGTTCATGGGCGCGGTGGGTTCATGGGCGTAGCTTCGGCATTGTCCGGCGGTATCGGCTCGCCGCCGCCGGTGTCGTCGTCGATGACGTGCTTCGACAGGTAAAGCCCCTGGGCGAGCGAGAAAACGAGAATCAGCGCCGTGCAGCCGAAAAGCTTGAAATTCACCCAGGCATCTTCCGAAAAGTGGTAGGCCACGTAGAGATTGAGCACGCCCAACAAGACAAAGAACAAGGCCCAGGCCAGGTTGAGGCGCGACCAGATGGGTTCCGGCAGGCGGATTTGGGCTTCCAGCATGCGCTTGATGAGATTGCGCTGGAAAAGCGTGCCCGACACGAGCAGCACCAGACCGAACAGCCAGTAGAACGCGGTGGGTTTCCACTTGATGAAGGTCGCGTCGTGAAAGGCGAGCGTCGCGCCGCCGAGCGTGGCGATGACGATCAGGCTCACCCACAGCATGCGGTCGACCTTGCGATGCTTGAGCCAGACGATGCCGATTTGCAGCGCCGTGGCGACGATGGCGATGAAGGTGGCGATCAGGATCGGGGCTTGATCCTTGGGAATGTCGTCGCCGAGCCATCTTGCGGCCAGGGCGAACGATTCGTCCGGATAAAAACCCGCGATTTTGTAAGTGCCGAAAAAGAAAATGACGGGGAGCAGATCGAGAAGGAGCTTCATGGAGCGGCATTATACGGCGCGATTAGCGAAAGCACGGCGCGAATTTCATGGGCGGGCACGGGCCGGGGCGGTCATGCGTCATCCGCCGGGAATCCCGCTTCCTGTGTTCGTCCCCCGCAAAAGGCGCAGGCCGTTGAAAACGACCAGCAAGCTCGTGCCCATGTCCGCGAACACGGCCATCCACATGGTGGCGCTGCCGGATACTGCCAGCAGCAGGAACACCAGCTTGATCCCCAAGGCCAGGCCGATGTTCTGCCGGAGCACAGCGCAGGTGCGCCTTGAGAGGCGGATCGTTTCGGGCAGGCGGCGCGGATCGTCGTTCATCACTACCACATCCGCCGCTTCCATCGCGGTGTGCGTGCCCGCCGCGCCCATGGCGAAACCGATGTCGGCCCGCGCCAGGGCCGGGGCGTCGTTGATGCCGTCGCCCGCCATGGCGGTGAGGCCGAAGCGGTTGTGGAATTCGTCGATGGCCTGCAATTTGTCCTCGGGCAGCAGATTGGCGCGCACTTCGTCGATGCCCACCTGTGCCGCCACGGTACGCGCGGCGGCGAGGTTGTCGCCCGTCAGCATCGCGGTCACCACCCCCAGGGACTTGAGTTCGGCCACGGCTTGCGCGCATGCGGGCCTGATGGCGTCGGCCACCGCGCAAATCGCCAGCACGCGCCGCTCGTCGGTCAGGAAGGTCACGCTGCGGCCCGCATCCTCGTGGCGCTTGAGATGGCTTTCAAGTTCCGGCGCGCACAGCCCATGCTCTTCGATCCAGCGATGATTCGCCAGCACACAGGAGCGCCCGCCGATCATCCCCTGCACGCCTCGCCCTGGCATGGCATGGAACGCTTCGACCTCCCGCGCCGCCGCCGCCAGCCCCTCCGCAATGGCTCTCGATACCGGATGATCCGAGCGCGCCGCGAGGCTTCTGGCAAGCGTCGCCAGCGCCTCCCTGTCGGCGTCCGCGTCCAGCGGCTCGAACGCCGCCAGCACGGGCTTGCCTGTCGTCATCGTGCCGGTCTTGTCCAGCGCGATGAGCTTGATCCCGCGTGCGCGCTCCAGATAGGCACCGCCCTTGATCAAAATGCCCCGCCGCGCCCCGGCGGCAAGGCCGCTCACGACCGTTACGGGTGTCGAGATCACCAGCGCGCACGGACAGGCGATCACCAGCAACACCAGCGCCTTGTAGAGCGCCTGCTCCCAGGCCCAGCCCAACAGCCATGGCGCGACCAGCGCCACCACGAGCGCCAGCACGAATATCGCCGGGGTGTAGATCGCGGCGAAGCGATCCACGAAACGCTGTGTGGGCGCGCGCGTCGCCTGTGCCTCCTCCACCGCGTGGATGATGCGCGCCAGCGTGCTGTCCGAGGCCGTGGCCGTGACGCGCATCTCCAGCGCCGCCGCCTGATTGATCGTCCCCGCATACAGCGCGTCGCCCGGCTCCTTGTCGGCGGGCAGACTCTCCCCCGTCACCGGCGACTGATCGACCGCGCCTTGCCCCCGCGTCACCACCCCATCCAGCGGGACGCGCTCACCCGGCCCGATCCGCACCGTGGCGTCCACCGCCACATTCTCCACCGCCACGCGCGTCCAGTGGCCATCGTCGCCGAGCACCTCCGCGCTCTCCGGCCTCATCGCCAACAAGCTGCTGATGGCATCGCGGGCGCGATCCGCGGCGCGCGCCTCGATCGCCTCGGCCATCGCATACAAGGCCATCACCATCGCGGCTTCCGGCCACTGCCCGATCAAGAACGCGCCGGTCACGGCAACCGCCATCAGACCGTTGATATTCAGGCGTCCCCGCCAGAGCGCGGTGATTCCTTCCGCATAAGCCGAAATCCCCGCCAGCCCGACGGCCAGCGCCGCCAGCGCCAGTCCGACCAGCCTTGCCGCCCCGCTGTCCGCGAATGCGAAATCCAGCCCTTCGGCGACCAGCGCCAACCCCAGCGCGGCAAACAACTTGCCCCAGGGCGTTCCCTGCGGCGGCGTCGCGCAAGTCCCGCAGGCACAATGCGCGTGTGTGTGTGTTCCTTGAGACGAATCCGACGGGTTCATGGCTTTCCTCCTCGTGTCCGGCATTGAAAACCCCGTAGCCGCTATAGAGTCAAGCCCCTACAATGAAGCCATGAGACAAATGACCGACATCGAGGTGCGGACATGAAAATCGGAGAACTGGCCAAGGCCGCCGATACCCCCGTGGAAACGATCCGGTATTACGAACGCTCGGGCCTGCTGCCGGAGACGGCCCGCACGGAAAACAACTACCGCATCTACGGCGAAGCGCAGCGCGACCGTCTCCTTTTCATCCGCCGCTGCCGGGGGCTGGACATGAGTCTGGACGAAATCCGGCTTCTCTTGCGCTTCAAGGATTCGCCGGACGAAAACTGTGCGCAGGTCAATGCGCTGCTCGACGCGCACATCGGCCACGTCAGCGTGCGCATCGGGGAATTGAAAAATCTCGAACGCCAGCTCAAAGCCTTGCGGAAAACCTGCCGCGAAGCGCGGGAATCCAGCCAATGCGGCATCCTGAACGGCCTTTCGACCTGCCAGGAAAGCGCGCCGCACACGGGCAAGACCGGCCACGTACATGGCACGCACACCATGAAAAGCTGACGAATCAAAAGTTCGCAACACAAACTCGCCTGCTGCACGGGCACAATGGCGACTTTGGACAGGGTCGGATGGAAGCAGGAATGGGGCGAGGCTGGCTGCGCGGCGCGAAAAGGATTGATTCGCCCAATTTCGACGCCCGTCCCGGGGGCGAGCGCGTCAGCCTGGTCGTGATCCACAACATCAGCTTGCCGCCGGACGAATTCGGCGGCCCCGGAGTGATCGAGCTTTTCACCAATCGCCTCGATCCGACGGCACATCCTTATTACGCGGGTATTCACTGGCTGCGGGTGTCGTCGCATTTTTTCATCCGCCGCGACGGTGAATTGATCCAGTTCGTTTCCACCGAGAACCGCGCCTGGCACGCCGGGGCGTCGATGTGGCAGGGGCGTGCGGGGTGCAACGATTTTTCGCTCGGCATCGAACTCGAAGGCTGCGACACGCTGCCTTTCGACGAGCGCCAGTACGCGGTTCTGACGGCACTCCTGCGGCGGCTCGCGCGGCGTTATCCGGGGTGCGACATCGCGGGGCATTCCGACATCGCGCCCGGTCGCAAGACCGATCCGGGGCCGTTTTTCGATTGGGCGCGGCTTGGCGTTCGGTCGGAACACTGAACGAGGTAAGCCGCGCCGTTCCGGGCGGTGGATGTTCGGGGCGCGGTATTTTCGGGAAGGCGGGGAATTTTTTGCGCCGGGCCGTGTCAATCCCGGCTGTGACATTTATTGCGGCGCAGCATTGCCCGCCATTTTCCACATTTTCGCCCGGTATCCTGGCGCTTCGTGTTCGTGCCTGGCGGTGCGGTTGTGCGGGGGAGGATTTCATTTTCATGAACAGCAAGTCATCCATTTGTTTTTCCAGCCGTATCGCCCGCTTGGCGCGGCGCTTGCGGCGGTTTGGTCACGCCGGTTTGCTGGCCGTGGGCGTGGCCTCGCTGTTTTATCTCGTTGGCAGCGGTTTTGCGCGAACGGGAGCCGAAACGGATGCCGTGCCACCTGTTGCAGAGGAAGCACGGACGCTCTCGCGCGAGATGATGCAGGTAAGCGGCTGGTTGTCGCGGCGCTACAAGGTGTCGGCGGTGGCGATTGAACCGGCATTGCGCGCCGCCGAAGATTCCGGACGGCGTTTCGGCGTCGATCCCATGCTGTTGGTGGCGATGATGGCGGTGGAGTCGAGTTTCAATCCGTTTGCCGAAAGCCAGGCGGGCGCGCAGGGTTTGATGCAGGTGATTCCGCGTTATCACATGGACAAGATCGGCAAGGACGCGGGCAAGGACGCGCTTTTCGATCCTGAACGTAATGTGCGGGTCGGCGCGCAGGTGTTGCGGGAAGGCTTGCGCCGTTACGGCAGCTTGCAGGCGGCTTTGCAGTATTACGGCGGTGCGCTAGATGATCCCGGCGCGGCGTATGCCAATCGTGTCCTGGCGATGAAGCAGCGCCTGAGCACCGCCGGGCGCAAGGCGGGTACGGTCTAGCAGGCTGGCGGGAAACCCTGGACGCTTTGCGGTGCCCGATGGCCTGGTCGTCGATGTCGAGACCACACAGGCCAAGGGTCGCACCGCGCTGGGCGCTGCTGGCGCGCATGTCCGTTTCGTGGTCGGCGTCGATCTACACCGGCTCTCGACCTGCCCTGACTGGCATTCTCGGCAGCGGCTGGCACAAAAAGGCATGCCGCCCGACCTGCAATCCGTCCTGGAAGCGTTCGGCCACAAAACGGTTCATCCCCGCTCACGCAGGGAATACGCATCGGGCATCCGTGGCCGGATTTCGTTTACATGCCACGATCCGATCCCTGGTGCCCGATCCCCGGGGCGGGCACGTTTTACTCGAACTCGATAATCACCTCATCCACCGACAGGCTCGCGCCCGGCTGGGCGACGATTTTCTTCACCTTCACATCGTTGTCGGCCTTGAGGATGTTTTCCATCTTCATGGCTTCGATGACGACGAGTTTCTCGCCCGCCTT